>DASVUG010000271.1:0-2059 GCA_036387155.1 Pseudonocardia sp.
CACCGCTTGCACTCAGCGCCAGCAGTGGCACCCTGCTGGCAACACGGGCTCCGCACGGTGGCGGTGCCGGCCCGGCCGGGCCGAGCCGAGGTCGACCCGCTGCTGGCCGACCCCGCGCTCCGCCGGCTCGTGGTCGCCGGCACCGACGCCGACCTCGCCGCCGTGCTGGTGCGCCTGCTGCGCCGGGAGCGGCTCGACGTCGAGCTGGCCTACCTGCCCGTCGACGCCCGCAGCGCCGCCGCCCGCCTCTGGGGGCTGCCGGGCGGCCGGGGGTCGGGGGCCGCGGCCCTGGACCTCGCCCGCCGCGGGACCGCCCGGCCGGCGCCGCTGGTCCGCGACGACGCCGGCGGCGTGCTCGTCGGGCGGGCCGAGCTGCGGGGCTCGGGAGGCGGGGCGCTGCGCGGCGAGTCCTACTGCGACGGCGACCTCGTGCTGCGCGGCTCGGCGCGCCGGCTGGTGGTGACGCCGTGGCCGGACGCCCCCGCCCTCGCCGCGGACGCGGACCCCACCGCCGCGCCGGCGCCGCCCGCGGTCGCCGTCCGGGCCGGCCTCACCGCCGCGCCGCCGGACGGCCGGGCGCGCCCCGTACCCCCGAGGGCCCGCACCGGCACCGGCTCGGGCGTCGGGCGGGCCGTCCAGGTGGGCTGCCTGCCCGCGACGGTGACGACCGACGGCGTCACACGCCCGCAGCCCGTGACCCGCTACGCGTGGTACCGCCACGTCGCCGACTGGCGGCTCGTGCGCCCCTGACCGGTACGCCGCACCGCCCGGACTGGGCGGTGCGGCGTGGCGGTGCGAGGTCGGGTCAGGTGCGGGTGGCGGGCTCCCGGCGGGCGCTGCTGCCGCCGTCGACGCCGTCCCGCTGCGCCGGCACGGTCCCGTCGTCGCGGACGCCGTCGCCCGGCACGGCGCTGTCGCGGCCCTCGGGCCCGGGCGCCTCCTCGGCCGGCCCGCTGCCGTGGTGCAGCTCCATGTCCGCGTCGACCAGCGACGGGTCGTCGAGCACGGCCGCCAGGCGCTCGCGGTCCAGCTCGCCGTTCCACCGGGCGATGACGAGCGTCGCCACGCAGTTGCCGATCATGTTCGTCAACGCGCGGCCCTCGCTCATCACCCGGTCGATGCCGACGATCAGCGCGATGCCGACCGCGATGGCGTCCGCGGTGAAGAACTGGCCGCCGAAGGCCTGCAGCGAGGCGGCCAGCGTGACCAGCCCGGCCCCGGTGACCCCCGCGGCCCCCTTGGAGGTGAGCACCATCAGGGTGGCCAGCGCGATCTGCGCGCCGATCCCGAGGTTCTCCCCGCCCGCCTGGATGATGAACAGCGCCCCGAGCGTCAGGTAGATGCAGGTGCCGTCGAGGTTGAACGAGTAACCGGTCGGGATGACCAGGCCGACGGTCTGGCGCGACGCGCCCGCGGACTCCAGCTTGGTGAGCAGCCGCGGCAGCACCGTCTCCGACGACGACGTGCCGACGATGATCAGGAGCTCGTCCTTGACCAGCCGGATGAGCTTGAAGATGTTGAACCCGGCCCAGGCGGACACCGCCCCCAGCACGACGACGACGAACAGCGCGCACGTCGCCCAGAACGTCAGCATCAGCAGGCCCAGGTTGGCCAGCGACGACGCGCCGAACGCGGAGACCGTGAAGGCCATGCCGCCGAAGGCCGCGAGCGGCGCGGCCCACATGATGATCTTGATGATGCCGAAGATGACCTTGGCGATGCCGTCGATGGCCGCGACGGCGCGCTCGCGCATGCGCGTCGACAGGAAGCTGATGGAGCAGGCGGTGAGGATGGCGAGCACCAGCACCTGCAGGACCTTGTTGTCGACGAACGGCTGCAGGAAGCTCGTCGGGAACAGCTCGTTCTGCAGGAACGCCCCGAGGCCCGACTCCTGCCCGCCCGTCTCCACCGACTTGTTCGCCGTGTCGATCTGCGCCTGCGTGGGCCGGCCCTCGAACCCGCTGCCGGGCGCCACGAGGTTGCCGGCCAGCAGGCCGATGAACAGCGCGATCACCGTGGCGACGAAGAAGTAGCCCAGCGCCCGCAGGGCGAGGCCGCC
>DASVUG010000272.1:0-14158 GCA_036387155.1 Pseudonocardia sp.
CGCTCCCCCGACCGACGGCCCGATCACGGCCGCCGGCGTCCCCTGCGTCGACTGATCCCGCCGCCCGTCGTCGCGCGAGGAAGGCCACCTTCACGGCATACCACGCCGTGAAGGTGGCCTTCCTGGCACCACGGGCACGACGGCACCTCGGGCACGACCCCCGACGGGCACGACCGCACCTCGGGTACGACCGCCACCGCCGGCACGACTGCCAGGATGGCCGGGTGACGCTCACCGACGCCCTCCTCGGCCCGTACCGGTCGGGGGCCGCCGCGGCCCGCCCGCTGTTCACCCACTACGACGACGCGACGGGTGAGCGCGTCGAGCTCTCGGGGACGACGACGGCGAACTGGGCCGCGAAGGCCGCGAACCTGCTCCGCGACGAGTGCGACGTCGAGCCGGGCACGCCCGTGGCGGTCCTGCTGCCGGCGCACTGGCAGACGGCGGCGGTGCTGCTGGCGGCGTGGTGGTGCGGCGCCGAGATCGTCGAGCCGGGCGCCGCGGAGTGGGTGCTCTGCGACGGCGGGCGGGTCGACCGCGCGCTGGCGGCCCGCCCGCTCGGCGTCGTCGCGCTCTCGCTGGACGCGTTCGGCAAGGGGCTGCCGGGCCTGCCGGCGGGGGTCGTCGACTTCGGGCCGGAGGTGCGGCTGCACGGCGACGACTTCGCTCCCGACCCGGTGCCCGACACCGCGCCGGCGCTGCCGGGCCGCACGGTGGCCGCGGCGCTGGCCGACGCCCGCGCCCGCGCGGCGGCCCTGGGTATCGGACCGGGCGACCGGGTGCTGTCGACGCGCGAGTGGGGGACGCCGGAGGGGGTCACGGCGGACGGCGTCACGGACGGCCTGCTGGCCGTGCTGGCGGCGGGGGCGTCGCTGGTGCAGTGCCGCCACGCCGACGCGGCGGCGTTGGAGCGCCGCGCGGTCACGGAGCGGACCACCGTCCGCCTCGGCTGAGCGGAACGGCCCGCGCGGGCGGCCGGACCGACCCCGGACATACATGATCCCCGGGCCGCACCGTTTCGGTGCGCGTGCCGAGCTGGACGGGCTCGGGCCCGGGGACCACGGGTGACTGCCTGGGATTCGCCGGCACCACACACCGGCTTCCACTTGGCCGTCGGAGATCAACGTCCGGTGGTGCTAGCGGACAGCCACCTCACACGTCGTCCTATGGCTATGCAACTTAGGACCACCTCCTCTCCTGTGTAGCTCCAACCTACCCGCGCCCTCCGCCGGCCCGCCACGGGAATTCTGTGATCCACGTCCGTGTGGGGGGCGGGCCGGTTCCGCAGGATCAGCCGAGCCAGGTGAGCGGCAGCGGCGCCGCCGGGCGCGGCGGGGGCGGCGGTCCGGCGGGCGTGCCGAGGTAGACGAAACCCACGACGTCCTCGCCGTCGGCGAGCCCGAGGTGCGCCCGCACCTTCGGCGCGTCGCCGAACCAGCCGGTGCGCCACATGGCGCCGAGGCCGCGGGCGTGCGCGGCGAGGACCAGCCCGTGCGCGACGCAGACGGCGGTGTCGCGCTGCTCCCGGACCGGCACGGTCGGGTGCGGGCGTGGCACGGCGACGACCACGACGATCACCGGCGCCCGCAGCGCCTTGCCGCGGGTGCGGGCCAGCTCCACCGGCCCGGCCGCCGGGTCCCGCTCGGCGTGCGCGGCGGCCATCGCCTCGCCGAGCCCGTGGCGGGCCGCGTCCTCGACGACGACCACGCGCCAGGGCCGCAGCCGACCGTGGTCCGGCGCGCTCGCCGCCGCGCCCAGCAGCTCGTGCACCGCGTCCCGGTCCGGGCCCGGACCCGTCAGGGTCGGCCGCGACCGGCGCTCCCGCAGCACGTCGAGGAGATCGACACCACCATGATCCGCCACCAGGTAAGGTTAGCCTCAGCGATCGTGGGTCCTCCTCTCCCCCCGGGCGACGCGCCGCACGCCGACCGGGTGTTCCGCTACGGCATCGAGCACGAGAGCGCCCTGCTGCGCGCCGACGGTCGGTTCGTCGATCCCACGAACACCTCGTTCGCCGAGCTGCAGGCCGTGGTCGACGCCCTCCCGGAGGACCCGTCCGACCTCACCGAGCTGCGGCTCGGCGACCAGGGCATCAAGCGCAAACGCTGGTACGTCGAGGGCTACGAGCGGTTCGACGAGCGGGGCCGGCTCGTTCGGTGCGACCCCAAGGGCATCGAGATCCGCACCCGCATCCACCGCTCGGTCGAGGACACCGTCGCCGCGCTGCGGGCGGACCAGGCGGCCCTCGCCGCGGCCGCCCGCCGGCACGACCTGCACCCGGTGGCGATCGGGTTCAACCCCGTGCGCTCGCCCTACGTGGTCGACCCGCCGCTGAACGCCTGGGAACGCCGCCACCGCCTCGGCAGCCCCGAGGAACGCACGGCGCACCTGCACATGAGCACCTTCGGCCCGGACCTGAGCCTGTCGTGGAACGCCCCCGACCCGGCCGAGCTCGTCGACGTCGGGCGCAAGCTCACCGCGTACAGCCCCTACCTGGTGCCGCTGTCGTTCTCGTCGCCCTTCGAGGCGGGTGCCCCGTGGGGCGGGCTGTCCGCGCGCACCCGGCTGCGCACCGGGCCCCGTCCCGCGGTCCTGGTCTTCCTGCCGGCCGGCGCCGCCCAGGTGCCGTCGGACCCGTCGCTGACGCAGCCCGCCCGGCTCGCCGCCGAGGTCGGCCGGGTGGAGTTCAAGGCGTTCGACCCCTGCCCCGACCCCTCCTGGTACGGCGACCTGCTCGCCCTGCTGACCGGCCTGGTGCTGGACCGGACCCTGCCCGCGCGGCGCACGACCCCGGACGCGGCCCTGCACCGGCGCTCGGCGCGCGCGGGGCTGGACGACCCGACGATCCGGGCGGGCACGTGCCGGGTCCTCGACGCCGCGATCGCCGCCCTGGCCGGGCGACCCGGGCACCTCGCCCGGCTCGAGGCGCTGTACCGGCGGGTCGAGCGGCGGGAGTGCCCCGCGGCGACGATGATCGAGCGCTACCGCGGCGGGGAGACCATCGCCGAGGTCCTGCGGGCCCCGTGACCCGACGGTGTCACGGGGCGTCGGGGAGGGCCGCCCGGCGCAGGGCGGTGTCCTTCTCCAGGACCGACGCCGCCAGATCGGCCTGGAACGCGGCCATCCGCTCCCGGAGCGCGGGGTCGGCGGCGGCGAGGATCCGCACGGCGAGCAGCCCGGCGTTGCGCGCGCCGCCGACCGCCACCGTCGCCACCGGCACCCCGGCGGGCATCTGCACGATCGACAGCAGCGAGTCCAGCCCGTCGAGCACCTTCAGCGGGACCGGCACGCCGACCACCGGCAGCGGCGTGGCCGCCGCGAGCATGCCCGGCAGGTGCGCCGCCCCACCGGCGCCCGCGACGATCACGCGAAGGCCGCGCCCGGCCGCGGACGTCGCGTAGTCGAGCATCCGCTGCGGCGTGCGGTGCGCGGAGTGGACGCCCACCTCGTACGGCACGGCGAACTCGGCCAGCGCCGCGGCCGCGGCGGACATCACCGGCCAGTCCGAGTCGCTGCCCATCACCACCCCGACGACGGGGGTCGCACCCGGAGCCGCCTCAGGCACGGGAGCCCTCCGGGGAGCGCGGGTACCGGGTGGCGCGGGCGTCGGCGGCGTGCGGCGACCACCCGTCGGCCCACTCGCCCGTCGAGAGCCAGTGCGCCGCCAGGACCGCCCGCCGGCGCACGGCGCCGAGCTCCGCGCCCGACGCGCCCAGCGCCGTCACGTGGCCCACCTTGCGGGCCGGGCGCTCGGCCTTGGCGTAGAGGTGCACCTTGACGTCCGGGAAGCGGGCCAGGACGTGGTGCAGCCGCTCGTCGAGCGCCATCGCCGGCGGCGCCGGCGCCCCGAGCACGTTCGCCATCACGACGACCGGCGCGGTGAGCTCCGTCGACCCGAGCGGGTAGTCCAGCACCGCCCGCAGGTGCTGCTCGAACTGCGAGGTGCGGGCGCCCTCGATCGTCCAGTGCCCCGAGTTGTGCGGGCGCATCGCCAGCTCGTTGACGACGAGACCGCCGGCCGTCCCGTCGGTGTCGAACAGCTCGACGGCCAGCAGCCCGGTGACGCCCAGGTGGTCGGCGATCCGCAGGGCCAGCGCCTGGGCGGCCGCCGCCGTGGCCGGGTCCAGCCCGGGGGCCGGGGCCAGGACCTCGACGCACTGCCCGTCGCGCTGGACCGTCTCCACCACGGGCCAGGCGGCCGCCTGCCCGTACGGCGAGCGCGCCACCTGCACCGCGAGCTCGCGGCGCATCGCCACCGCCTGCTCGACCAGCAGCGGCGTCCCGGCGCCGAGCAGCCGCGCGATCAACTCCGGCGCGGGCCCGTCCAGGCGCCAGACGCCGCGCCCGTCGTAGCCGCCGCGGGCGGCCTTGAGCACCAGCGGCCAGCCGACCCGCGCCGCGAACCCGTCGACGTCCGCGGCGTCGACGACCGGCGCGTGGGCGGGGGTCCCGGCGAAGCCCCCCAGCGCGCGGCGCATCACCAGCTTGTCCTGGGCGTGCAGGAGCGCGTCCGGGGCGGGGTGCAGGGGCACGCCCTCGGCGGCGAGGGTCCGCAGCAGCTCGGCCGGCACGCCCTCGTGGTCGAAAGTGACGGCGGTGGCGCCGCGGGCGAGGGCGCGCAGCGCGGCGAGGTCGTCCGCGGCGCCGGGGACGACGTCGCGGCAGACGAGGGCGGCGGGGTCGTCCGGGCGGGCCGCGAGCACCCGCAGCGACTGCCCCAGGGCGATCGCCGCCTGCTGGGTCATGCGGGCGAGCTGGCCCGCGCCGACGATGCCGACGACGGGCAGGCCGACGAGGGGAAGGCGGCCGGGACCGGCCGGATCGGCGCGGTCCGGGGCGGCGGGGGCGTCCACGGTGCACGGACGTTACGGCGCCCCCGTACCGACCTGCACGCGGCCCGGTCGCGGCGGCCCGGCGGCGGGGCGTCGGCGGCCCGGCGGCGGCGGTCTGGCACGATCGACGGGGTGGCCGTCGTCGAACGGGTCCTGGCGCGGATCCCGGAGCCCTACCGCGGGATCGCCATCAAGCACCGCGAGCTGCTGAAGTTCGCCCTGGTCGGCGGCACCACGTGGGTGATCGACACCGCGGTGTTCCTCGCGCTCAAGAGCACGGTGCTCGAGCCCAAGCCGCTCACCGCCAAGATCATCGCCGTGCTCGTGGCGACGATCGTGTCCTACGTGCTGAACCGCGAGTGGAGCTTCCGCACCCGCGGCGGGCGGGAGCGCCACCACGAGGCGGCGCTGTTCTTCGTCATCAGCGGCGTCGGCGTGGCGGTCTACACCGCGCCGCTGGCGGTGTCCCGCTACGTGTTCCACCTGTCGGAGCCGGCCGTGTCGGCGTTCACCGAGCAGGTCGCGGACTTCGTCAGCGGCCAGATCCTGGGCGTGCTCCTCGGCATGGCCTTCCGCTGGTGGGCGTTCCGGCGCTTCGTGTTCCCGCACGCGGCGGTGCGTCGCCAGCCGCCCGCCGTCCTCGACCCGCCCGTCCTGCCCGACGACCCCGGGCCGGCCGAGCCGGCGCCCGCGGCCCGGCCCGGCGCGCGGACGGACGACCCGGTCGGCCGCTGAGGCCCTGACGTCCCGGGGCCGCCGGGCGACCGGTCAGCGGGGCGTGGTCGCCGGCCGCGACGCGCTGACGACGTCGTCCGCCCGCGGTGCGGGCAGGAAGATCGTGAAGACCGGGGGGCGGGCGCGGGAGAGCTCGAGCCGCCCGCCGTCGGCCTCCACCAGGGCCCGGGCCAGCGCCAGGCCCAGCCCCGTCGACGACCCGACCGACACCCCGCGGTCGAACACGTGCGGCACCAGCTCCTCGGGCACCCCGGCGCCGGCGTCGCCCACCTCGATCTGCAGGCCGTGCTCGGTGGCGCGGGCGCCGACCGTCACGGTGCCGCCTCCGTGGCGGACGGCGTTCTCCACCAGCGCCCCGACGGCCTCCCGGATCCGGGCGGGCGTGACGCGGGCCAGCAGCCGCTCGGGCACCCGCACCTTCAGCGTCCGCCCGGCCGCGCGCAGCCGCGGCTGCCACTCCTCGGCGACCCCGGCGATCGCCGCCGACAGGTCCGTGGGCTCGGCGCCGGCGGCGCGGGCGGCCCGGGCGGCGTCGAGCAGCTCGTCGAGCACCCCGGACAGGCGCTCGCTCTGCTCCAGCGCGGCGGCCGCCTCCCGCCCGACGTCCGGGTCGGGGTGGGCGGCCAGCTCGTCGAGGCGCAGCTGCAGCGCCGTGAGCCGGCTGCGCATCTGGTGCGACACGTCGCCGACGAGGTTGCGCTCGCGCTGGACGAGCTCGGCGAGCGCGCCCGCGGAGGTGTCGAGCACGTCGGACACGCGATCCAGCTCGGGGATGCCGTGCCGCTCCCCGGCGGGGCGGAAGTCCCCGGCGCCGAGCCGGGCGGCCCGGTCCGCGACGTCGCGCAGGGGCTCGGCCAGGCGGCGGGCGGTGACGGTGGCGACGACGGCGCCCGCCCCGACCGACATCACGACCAGCAGCAGCACCACCAGCGTGACCTGCGTCTGCTCGGTGCGCAGCTCCGCGCGCGGCTCGCCGAGGGTGAGCACCGCGCCGGGCCACGCCGGCAGCGTCTCGACGATCGGGTCCGGGCCGATGTCGCCGCCGACGACCTGGCGCGACCCGCCGGCCTCCTCCAGCGTCAGCCGGCCGCGGGAGGGCACGGCGAGGGCGATCGCGTCCTGGTCGACGGTCTGGAACGAGCCGGGGCCGTCCAGCCGGGCCGCGACCTGCTCGAGGCGGTCCAGCAGGTCGGCGCGGGCGAAGTCCTCCATCAGCCGCCACGTGGCCACGGCCAGCGGCACCCCGAGCACCAGCGCGGTGATCGTGACGACCAGGAGCGTCGAGAGCAGGATGCGGCGCCGCACCGGGGCCGCCGTCTAGCCGTGGTCGACGCGGGACAGCGGCGCCGGCCGTCCGTCGGTGGACATCACGCCTGGAACGTACCCGCGAGCCACCGCGCCACGTCCCCCGCGCGGGTCACCGGGTCCAGACGCTCCCGACGAGGTGCATCCCGAGGGACTCGGGCGGGCGGCACCGGAAGCTCGGACGGTGCCGCCGGAAGGCGCGGTCGTCGTCGAAGGTCTCGTGGCAACCGCTGCAGTGGCACCGGTACGGCCCGTACCACCGCACCTCACAGCCGCCACAGCTGCGCTGCATGTTCTCCACGGGGGCGGTCGGCACCGCCGCAGAGTACCTGGTCGGGCGGCGCTCTTCGCACGTCCGTTCGAAGGAACGGCTAGTCGTGGTTGAAGCGGAAGCCGACGCCGCGCACGGTCGCGATCCGCCGCTCCCCGCCGATCTTGCGACGCAGCCAGGACATGTGCATGTCCAGCGTCTTGGACGTCTTCAGGTCCGGGTCGTTCCACACCTCGCGGAGGATCTCGTCGCGGGTGACGACCTGGCCCGCGCGCAGCATCAGCACGCGCAGCAGCTCGAACTCCTTGTTCGCCAGCCCCACCTCGGTGCCGTCGACCAGCACGCGGCGGCCCGACAGCTCCATCCGCACCCCGGACACCTCGACCGACTCCGGGGCCAGCCGCCGCAACAGCGCCCGCACCCGGGCCAGCAGCTCGGCGAGGCGGAACGGCTTGCTGACGTAGTCGTCGGCGCCGGCGTCGAGCCCGACGACGAAGTCGACCTCGTCGGTGCGGGCGGTGAGCATCAGCACCGGCAGGTCCGGGAAGTCCGGCCGCAGCCGCCGGCACACCTCCAGCCCGTCCATCCGGGGCAGCCCCAGGTCGAGCACCAGCAGGTCGACGTGGCCGACCCGGACGCGCTCCAGCACGCCGACCCCGTCGCCGTGCACCTCGACGGAGTAGCCCTCGCGCTCCAGCGCCCGCGACAGCGGCTCGGCGATGGCCGGGTCGTCCTCGGCCAGCAGCACCGTCGTCACCCGTCGAGCGTATCCCTCGCGCGGTCCCCGCGAGTCGGCACGATCTGGCCCGCGAGTCGGCACGATCCGGCCCGCGAGTCGGCACGATCCGGCCCGAGAGTTTCGCGTCCGGGGCCGTCCAGGGACGCACCGGAACGCGGCACTCGTGCGCCACTTCTTGCCGACTCGCGGGTGGCCCGCGTGCGGGTGGGACGCTGTCGTCGTGGACCCCACGGACGACCTGGCCGACGACCTGGCGCTGGCCCTGCGGCTCGCCGACGTGGCCGACGCGATCACGCTGGACCGCTTCCGCGCCGCGGACCTGCAGGTCACCCGCAAGCCCGACCGGACGCCCGTGACGGACGCCGACACCGCCACCGAGGACGCGCTGCGCGCCGTGCTGGGCCACGAGCGGCCCGGCGACGCGGTGCTCGGCGAGGAGCGCGGCGGCGGGACGGACGCGGACGGCGGGCGGGGCTGGGTGCTCGACCCGATCGACGGGACGAAGAACTTCTCCCGGGGCCTGCCGGTGTGGGCCACGCTGATCGGGCTGACGGTGCGCGGGCGGGCGGCCGTCGGCGTCGTGAGCGCGCCGGCCCTGCGGCGGCGCTGGTGGGGGGCTACCGGGCTGGGCGCCTGGGTCGCCGACGGCGGCGACCCGCCGCGCCGCATCGCCGTGTCCGGGGTGGCCGAGCTCGCCGACGCCTACCTGTCCACCACCGACTTCCGCACCTTCACCCACCACGGCGAGCTCGACCGCTGGCTCGCGCTCGCCGACGCCTGCTGGGAGACCCGCGCGTTCGGCGACTTCTGGCAGTACGTCCTGGTCGCCGAGGGCGTCGTCGACGTCGTGGTCGACCGGGAGGCGAACGCCTGGGACCTCGCCGCCCCCGCGGCGATCGTCGCCGAGGCCGGGGGGCGGCTGACCGACCTGACCGGCGCCGACACCCACGCCGGCGGGAACGCGCTGACCAGCAACGGGCGCGTCCACGACGCGGCGCTGCGGCTGCTCTCCGGGACGTGACGGGCGCCGCGCCGCTGTCCGGGGGGTGACGGGCGGCGCCGCCGTCCGGGGGGTGACGCGCGGTCCCCCGGACGGGTGTCCCCCAGGAGCGTCACCGCCGGGCCGCGTGATCGTTGGGGCGGTGTGGGATCGATCGACGGCGCCGCGGCCGGCGGGTCGGCGCCCGGGACGTGGCCGTGGCGCGGCGGGCCCCCGCGGCACGCGCTGCCGGAGCCACCCGTCGCGCCGGCCGCTCCGGGACCGCGGCACGCGTGGCCGGAAGGCCCCGCCGCACCCCTCACCACAGCTCCCGCCGCGCCCCGGCACACCCTGCCGCGCGAGCCCGTCGCCGTGCTCGTGCGCGGCGGCGTCGACGGGCGGGTGCTCGCCCTGGGGGCCGTCGCGGTCGGCGCCGCCGGGGTCGTGGTCGTGCTGGCCCACCCCCTGCCGGCGTGGTGCGTGGCCGTCGCGATCGCCATCCGCCTGTTCGGCGGCGGCCAGTACGCGCTGGCGGTCGCGCGGCGGCGGGCCCGGCCCAACGTCGTCACCTGGTTCCTGTGGGGCCTCACCCCGATGATCGCTGTAGCTGCGCAGCTCACGGACCGGCCGGGCCCGGAGGTGGCCGTCACCTTCGTGCTGGGGCTGGGCCCGCTGGTCGTCGCCGCGGTCGGCCTGCGGACGGACCGCTCGGCGTCCCGGCCGACGCCGTTCACGATCGCCTGCGCGGCCGCGTCGGTGGCCGCCGTGGTCGCATGGCGGCTGACCGCCGCGCCCGAGCTGGCGATCGCCCTGTGCATCCTCGCCGACCTGCTCGCCACCCTGCCGACCCTCGGCAAGGCCTACCGCAGCCCGCGCACCGAGTACGCCCCGCCCTACCTGCTGTCCATGCTCGCGATGCTGCTCACGATCGGCACGGTCACGCACGGCGGGTTCACCGCCTACGGCTTCCCGGTCTACATGCTCGTGGTCAACGGCGTCCTGTTCGCCTTCGCCACGCTGCCGCTGGCGCCGATCGTCCGGGGCCGCTGCGAGGACCTGCTGCCCCCGGGCGTGCGCGCGCGGCGGTTCGGGCCGGGCCGGCACGCCACCCCCGCCGGCCGGTCGGTGGGGATGGCCGGGCCCTGCCCGTCACGGTGACGCCGACCGGGCGACCCGCTCGACCTGCTCGCGCAGCAGTGCCGCCACCCGCTCCGCCCCGGGCACGTCGACGAACTCGACCTCGCCGTCGGTGTCGGTGGTGACGACCAGCGAGCCGTGGCCCAGGAGCCGGCCCGACGCCGTCGACCGGGCGTGCACGGCGACGATGCGGTCCAGCGGGACGTCGAGGGTGTTGCGCCGGCGCACCCCCTCGCGCACCAGCAGGCGCCGCGTCGTCACCACCAGGTGCGCGGTCCGGGCGCGGACCACGGGCGCCACCGTCAGCCACCCGACCAGAGCGACGGCGCCCACCGCGAGCGCGGCCGGGCCCCACCCGGGCCACGCCTCCCCGGCGGCCCCGGCCACGTAGCCGGCGACGCCGAGGACGGCGGGGAAGGCGAGCGCGGGCCCGACCAGCGCCCGCCCGTGCGGGTGGGCGTGCACCAGGACCCGCTCCCCCGGGGCGAGCCGATCGTGCGGGAAGGCGGGGGAGGGCACCGGGTCGGGTCAGTCCCGCCCGGCCCCGGCAGCGTGCCGGTCGACCGGGCGCACGTGCACGACGTCACCGGCGGCGATGGCGCGGCGGTGGCCGTCCGCGCCGAGCAGCAGCAGCCGCCCGTCCGCGTCGACGTCCTCGGCCATGCCCGTGACGGCCATCCCGCCGGGCAGCTCGACCCGCACCTCCGCACCGAGGCTGCCGCAGACCTCGCGGTAGGCGGCGCGGGCGCCGCCCGGGTCGCCCCGCGCGGCCCGCCACTGCGCCTCGCGCTCGGCCAGGCGGGTGAGCAGCGCGACGAGCAGCTGCTGCCGGTCGATCCCGGCGCCCTCCGCGGCGGCCAGCGTCGTCGCGCCGGCCGGCAGGTCGTCGGGGTCCGGACCGTCGGCGCCGTCGCCGCCGACGTTGATCCCGATGCCGAGCACGACGGCCGTGCCGTCCGGGCCGGTCGTCGCCTCGGCGAGGATCCCGGCGGCCTTGCGCTGCTCGGGCCCGACGAGCAGGTCGTTCGGCCACTTGAGGCAGGCGGTCACCGTCAGCAGCGGCGCGACCGCGTCGTGCACGGCCAGGCCGGCCAGCAGCGGCAGCCACCCGAAGCGCTCCGGGGCGACGCCGTCCGGGCGCAGCAGCACGCTGACGGCGATCGCGTCGCCGCGCGTCACCCACTCGCGCCCGAGCCGCCCGCGCCCGGCGTCCTGCCGCTCGGCGAGGAGCACGGCGCGGTCCGGCGCGCCCTGCCCGGCGGCGGCGAGCAGCGCGGCGTTCGTCGAGCCGACCCGCTCCACGACGTCGAGCCGGCTCCAGGGGCCGCGCGGGCCGGTCAGCGCGGCCCGCAGCGCGGCCGCGTCCCACGGGAACCCACCCGGCCTGGTCGACTGGTCCACGCGGCGGACGTTACCGCTCCCGCCCCTGCACGTTCGGTGGATCCGCGGTGGACGGCCACGGCTGGTCGCCCGGCGTGCCGCGCAGGTGGCCCCGGTCGTTGCAGGAAAGCCACTTTCCTGCAGCCACGCCGCAGGAAGGTGGCTTTCCAGAGGGCCGGGCACGGCGGGGTCACCGCGGTTGTCGTCAAAGCCACCTCCAGGACGCCGGACGTCGTGGAAGTGGCTTTCACGACACGACGGCGGTGCGGGCGGACGGCTGGCTAAGGTCCCGCAGCGTGAGCGAGCGAACCGAGCACGCGGCTGCCCGACGCCGGGCGCGGACCGGGCGCGGCGCGCGGTGAGCGCCGCGACGGAACCGGTCGGGGACGTGGCCGCGACCGACACCGAAGACCCGCAGGCCTCCCGGACGGGGGAGGACGGGGGGCCCGACCCGCACACCACCGCCGGCAAGCTCGCCGACCTGCACCACCGCGTCGACGAGGCCGTCCACGCGGGCACCGCCGCCGCCGTCGAGCGCCAGCACGCGAAGGGCCGGCGGACGGCCCGCGAGCGGCTCGCGGCGCTGCTCGACGAGGGCTCGTTCGTCGAGCTCGACGCGCTGGTCCGGCACCGCTCGACGAACTTCGGGATGCAGGAGCGCCGCCCCTACGGCGACGGCGTCGTCACCGGCACCGGCACGATCGACGGCCGGCCCGTCGCCGTGTTCAGCCAGGACGCCACCGTGTTCGGCGGCTCCCTCGGCGAGGTGTACGGCGAGAAGATCGTCAAGGTCATGGACCTCGCCCTGAAGACCGGTGTCCCGATGATCGGGATCAACGACGGCGGCGGCGCGCGCATCCAGGAGGGCGTCGTCGCGCTCGGCCTCTACGGCGAGATCTTCATGCGCAACGTGCGCAGCTCGGGGGTGATCCCCCAGATCTCGCTGGTCCTGGGCGCCTGCGCGGGCGGGGCGGTGTACTCCCCCGCCATCACCGACTTCACCGTGATGGTCGACGGCACCAGCAACATGTTCATCACCGGACCGGACGTGATCAAGACGGTCACCGGCGAGGACGTCGCGATGGAGGACCTGGGCGGCGCCCGGGCCCACAACACCCGCTCCGGCGTGGCGCACCACCTGGCCGCCGACGAGGACGACGCGCTGTCCTACGTCAAGGAGCTGCTGTCGTTCCTGCCGAGCAACAACCTGTCCGACCCGCCGGCCTTCCCCGCGCCGGAGCCGACCGCCGGGTCGATCGAGGACGGCCTGACCGACACCGACCGCGAGCTCGACACGCTGGTCCCGGACTCGCCGAACACGCCCTACGACATCCACGAGGTGATCACCCGGGTGCTCGACGAGGGCGAGTTCCTGGAGGTCCAGGAGCTGTTCGCGCCCAACATCGTGGTCGGCTTCGGCCGGGTCGAGGGGCGCAGCGTCGGCGTCGTCGCCAACCAGCCGACGCAGTTCGCGGGCTGCCTCGACATCGACGCGTCGGAGAAGGCGGCGCGGTTCGTCCGCACCTGCGACGCCTTCAACGTCCCCGTGCTCACCTTCGTCGACGTCCCCGGCTTCCTGCCGGGCACCGAGCAGGAGTGGAACGGGATCATCCGGCGGGGCGCGAAGCTGATCTACGCCTACGCCGAGGCCACCGTCCCGAAGGTCACCGTGATCACGCGCAAGGCCTACGGCGGCGCCTACGACGTCATGGGCTCCAAGCACCTGGGCGCCGACGTCAACCTGGCCTGGCCGACGGCGCAGATCGCGGTGACGGGCGCGGCCGGCGCGGTGAGCATCCTCTACCGCAAGGAGCTGGTGGGGCTGACCGGCGACGCGCTGGCGGCCAAGCGCCGGGAGCTGCAGCAGCACTACGAGGACACCCTCGCCAACCCCTACATCGCCGCGGACCGCGGCTACGTCGACGGCGTCATCCCCCCGTCGCACACCCGCGGTCACGTGGGGCGGGCCCTGCGGATGCTGGCGACCAAGCGCGAGGCGGGGCCGGCGCGCAAGCACGGGAACATCCCCCTGTGAGCACGGCGACGGCCGACGACCGCGACCCGGGCGGCACGTCCGGCGACGCGACGCCGCGGGGGCGTCGGGCCCTGTTCTCCGTGGTGCGGGGCGACCCGACGGACGCGGAGCTGGCGGCGCTGACGGTCGTGCTCGCGGCCACCGCCCGGCCGCCCGCACCCGCCCCGCCGACCCGCTCGGCGTGGAGCGATCCCGCCGCCCGGCTGCGCCGCCCGCTGCCCGTCGGGCCGGACGCCTGGCGGACGTCGCTCTGGCCGCACCGAGGCTGACCCACCTCCGGCGGCGCTACCGACGGTAACGACCAGGCCGCCCTCCGCGACCGTTCCGCCTCCGATCCTGCGGTTTCCCACGCTCCGTATTCGCTGGACGACGGGGTGTTCGTCGCTTTCCCGACGAGGGGTTCGCCGCACTGCCAGGTCACGCCTCGTGCACAATCGGGGCGCTCCCCCGAAACCGTCACGCTCCCCGGCAGCGACGCCCGACGCAGCGCTCCTCCCCCGCGCGCGCCGACCGCACGCGTCCCCGCCGGGGAGGGAAATGGTGCGTCACGATGTGGAAGTCCCTGGTCGACAACCTTCCGCGCGGCAACACGCTCACCGAGTCCGACTGGCAGCGCCGGCACCGGTTGTTGCAGTGGGTGCTGGTGGTGCACGTGCCCGTGCTGGCGGTGATCGCGGCGGTGCTGCGGGTGCCGGCGGTGCCGGTGGCGGTCGCGTTGACCATCCCGGTGATCTGCGCGGTCGGG
>DASVUG010000273.1:0-7460 GCA_036387155.1 Pseudonocardia sp.
GCCCGGGTAGAGCCGCACCCGCGCCAGCTCCCAGCCGCCGAACTCGGCCTGGATCGCCAGCCGCACCGCCGCGGTCAGCCGGGACACGTCCCCGTTCAGCTGGACCGGGCGGTACTCCCACTCCCCGTCGGCCGCGTCTCCTTCGGCCGTGGCGGTCGCGCGTCCACGCTCCACCGGCTCACCTCCGCGTCGAGGGCCCGTGCGCCCCGGTCGGGCCGGGCCCGCGCGGCCACCTTAGGACCGGCGCGGCGCCCGGTGCCAGCGCTGTGCGGCGAGTTGTCGTCACCGGGTGTACACGTACCGGTGGCCGGGCGTTCGCCAGCGCGTCCGCCAGCGATGTGGCACTGCTGTCCTCCAGTGCCAGCGGTGCCACATCGCTGGCACCCTGGGCGGAGCCCGGCGCGCGGTCAGGCGGGGGCGCTGACGTCGTCCAGGGCCGCGCGGATCGCCTCGGGCAGGGCCACCGCCTCCGCCGCCGTCGACACGGTGAGCTGGCTCGCGTCCCGGGCGCCCACGACCGCCGCCGCCACGCCCGGCCGGTCCCGCACCCAGGCCAGCGCCACCGCCAGCGGCGTCGTGCCCAGCCCCTCGGCCGCGGTGACGACCGCCTGGACGATCCGGGCGGACCGCTCGGTGCGCCGCTCCGCGACGTAGGGGGAGATGTCGACCGGGTCCGCGTGGCGGCCGGTGAGCAGCCCGCGGCCCAGCGGCGCCCAGGCCAGCAGCCCGGCCCCGTGGTGGGCCGCCGCCGGCAGCAGCTCGGCCTCCGCCTCGCGCGCCAGCAGCGAGTACTCGGCCTGGACGCACGCCGGCCGGGCCGCGGTGAAGCGGACCCGGGACCGCTCCGCGACCGACGCCAGCTGCCACCCGGCCGGTCCGACGAGCCCGACGTAGCGCACCCGCCCGGACATCACCGCCGCCTCGGCCGCCGCGAGGGTCTCGTCGAGGGGGACGTCGGGGTCCCAGCCGGGCAGCTGCCACAGGTCCAGGTGCTGGCAGCCCAGGCGGGTCAGCAGCCGGTCGAGGCCGCCGAGCAGCGCACCCCGGCCCGCGCCGCCCCCGTGGGGCGACCCCCCGCCCCGCCCGGCGAGCACCAGGTCGTCGCGGGCGACGACCCGGCGCAGCAACCCGGCCAGCACGTCCTGCGCCGCGCCACCGCCGTAGCCGTCGGCGGTCTCCACGAGCGTGCCGCCGGACTGGACGAAGACGCGCAGCTGGTCCGCCGCCGCGTCGGCGTCGGTGTCGTAGCCCCAGGTCATCGTGCCCAGGCCGATCCGCGACACCTGCAGCCCGCTGCCGCCCACCCGTCGTCGCTGCACGTGGAGAGCCTAGGAGAGGCACGCGGCGGAACCGCGCGACGCGCCCTGATCGGGTGCAGGACGCCGCCCTCGGCGGAGACCGTCCGGCCACGGGCGGTAGCGTCCCCGGCCGTGAGCTGGCTCGAGGTCGTCGTCCTGGGGCTCGTCCAGGGCCTGACGGAGTTCCTTCCGATCTCGTCGTCGGCGCACCTGCGCATCGTGTCGGGGGTGTTCTTCGGCAACGACCCGGGCGCGGCGTTCACGGCGGTCACGCAGCTGGGCACCGAGGCGGCCGTGCTGATCTACTTCGCCCGCGACATCGCCCAGCTCGCGGTCGGCTGGGTGCGCGGGATCCTGCACCGCGAGGAGCGCCACGAGCCGGAGTACCGGCTCGCCTGGCTGGTGATCCTCGGCACGCTGCCGATCAGCGTGCTGGGTCTGCTGTTCAGGAACCAGATCGAGACCGGCGCCCGCAACCTGTGGCTGATCGCCACCACGCTGGTCGTGTTCGGCGTGGTGCTGGGGATCGCGGAGCGGGTCGGCCGCCAGAAGGTCGACCTGGAGCGCGTGTCGGTCGCGCAGGGCGTCGGCATGGGGTTCGCCCAGGCGCTGGCGCTCATCCCGGGGGTGTCGCGCTCCGGCGGCACCATCTCCGCCGGCCTGTTCCTCGGCCTGACCCGCCCCGCCGCCGTCCGCCTGTCGTTCCTGCTCGCCATCCCCGCCGTCGTCGCGTCCGGGCTGTTCGAGCTGCCCGACGTCCTCGCTCCGGGCGGCCCGAGCGGGCTGCAGATGGTGGTCGCGACGCTGATCGCCTTCGTGGTCGGGTACGCCGCCATCGCGTGGCTGCTGCGCTACATCGAGCACCACAGCGTCTACCTGTTCGTCTGGTACCGGATCGCGCTCGGGGCGCTGCTGTTCGCCGGGCTCGGGACGGGCCTGATCGCGGCGACCTGATCGGCGCGCCACGTAGGCTCGGTGATCGTGAGTACCCTGATCCTGCTGCGGCACGGGCGGTCCTCGGCGAACGCGGCCGGCGTGCTGGCCGGGCGGACCCCCGGCGTCGAGCTGGACGAGACCGGCCGCGCGCAGGCGGCGCGGCTCGTCGAGCGGCTCGCGGGGGTGCCGCTGGCCGAGGTCGTCAGCTCGCCGGTGCTGCGCTGCGCGCAGACCGTCGCCCCGCTGCTGGCCGACCGCGGGCTCGAGGCCGTCACCGAGCCGGACCTCTCCGAGGTCGACTACGGCGCGTGGACGAACCGCAAGCTCGAGGAGCTGGGCAAGGAGCCGCTGTGGCGGGTCGTGCAGGCCCACCCGTCGGCGGCGGTGTTCCCCGACGGCGAGGGCCTGGCCGGCATGCAGTCCCGGGCGGTCGCGGCCGTCCGCCGCCACGGCGCCCGGATCGACGCCGCGCACGGGCCCCGCGCGGTGTGGCTGGCCTGCAGCCACGGCGACGTCATCAAGGCGATCCTCGCCGACGCGCTGGCCAGCCACCTGGACAACTTCCAGCGCATCGTCGTCGACCCCTGCTCGATCAGCGTGGTGCAGTACACCGAGACGCGTCCGTTCGTCGTGCGGGTCAACGATTTGGGCGGCGACGTCGCGGGCCTCGTGCCGCCGGAGCCGAAGCCGGGCGAGGACGAGAAGGCCGAGGAGAACTCCGAGGCCGTGGTCGGCGGCTCGACGGGCGCCTGAGCGCGTCCCCCCGTTGCAGGAAAGCCACTTTCCTGCAACCACGCTGCATGAAGGTGGCTTTCCTGCAACGACGGCGGGGGCGGATCGGCGGGGAGGTGCCGGCTGCGGCGGACGCGTCTACCCTGGGGAGGGTCATGTCACGCGTCATCCACGTCTTCCGCCAGCCCGAGCGCTTCGTCGCCGGGACCGTCGGCGAGCCCGGCGACCGCTCCTTCTACCTCCAGGCGATCGAGGACGCCCGCACGGTCAGCGTGCTGCTGGAGAAGCAGCAGGTCACGGTGCTGGCCGAGCGGATCACCGCGCTGCTGTCCGAGGTCGCCCGCCGGTTCGGCTCCGAGGAGTCGACGGCCGGGGGCAACCCGGACGCCGACCCGCTGGCCGTGCCGCTCGAGGAGGAGTTCCGCGTCGGCACCATGGGCCTGGGCTGGGACGCCGACTCCCGCTCCGTCGTCGTCGAGCTGCTCGCGGTGAGCGAGGAGGAGGTCGACGAGTCCGTCGTCCTCGACGACACCGAGGAGGGCCCGGACGCCCTGCGGGTGTTCCTCTCCCCGGAGCAGGCGCGGGCGTTCGCCGAGCGCGCCGAGCGGGTGGTGTCGGCCGGGCGCCCGCCGTGCCCGCTGTGCGCCGAGCCGCTGGACCCGGCCGGCCACGTCTGCATCCGGCTGAACGGGTACCACCGACGGGCCACTCCGGCGGAGTAGAGCACGCCTCCTGTGGATCCCCGCGACCCGGCCGTCCCGGCCCTGCTGCGCCACGGCCGGATGGAGATCACCGGCCGGCTGGTGGACGCCTCGAACGCCACGTTGTTCGGGACGGTGCACGGCGACGGGGCCGAGCTGCGCTGCGTCTACAAGCCGGTCCGCGGCGAGCGGCCGCTGTGGGACTTCCCCGACGGCACCCTCGCCGGCCGCGAGGTCGCGAGCTACCTGGTCTCCGAGGCGGGCGGCTGGCACGTCGTCCCACCCACGTTCCTGCGCGACGGCCCGTTCGGGCCGGGGATGGTGCAGGCGTGGGTGGACACCGACGACGAGCGCGAGCTCGTCGACATCCGGTCGGCCGCGGACGTGCCGGCGGGCTGGCTCGCGGTGCTACGGGCGCGCAACGGCCGGGGCGAGCCCGCGGTGCTGGTGCACGCGGACGTGCCGGAGCTGCGCGGGATGGCGGTGTTCGACGTCGTCGCCAACAACGCGGACCGCAAGGGCGGGCACGTGCTGGCCGGCGTCGACGGCCGGATCTACGGGGTCGACCACGGCCTGTGCCTGCACGTCGAGCCGAAGCTCCGGACGGTCCTGTGGGGCTGGGTCGGCGAGGCGCTGGCCCCGGAGGTGCTCGAGCCGCTGCGCCGGCTGCGCGCCGCGCTCGACGGCGGGTCGCTGCGCGCCGAGCTCGGCGAGCACGTGACGCGGCGCGAGGTGCGGGCGCTGCGCGCGCGGGTCGAGGCCCTGCTCACCACCCCGTGCTTCCCGGAGCCCGCCGGCTTCGGCCCCGCCATCCCCTGGCCGGCCTTCTGACCGGCGCTCCGGACCCCGCTCAACCGGCCAGGGACGACCGCCGGCGGCGGGTCTGGGCGGCGAGCTCGGCCGCGAACGTCGCCTCGTCCCAGTCGTGCTCCAGCGCCCGCCGGACGAGCTCGGCCTGGCTCTCGGGCGTCAGCCGGCCCACGGGCCGGTCCCGGTCGAGGTTCGTCGGGAAGGGGTAGCCCTCCGCGGCCGCGGCGACGACGTTGTGCAGGGCCGTGTCGGACAGGCCGGCGGCGCGGCGGGCGCGCAGCGTCGGGTACAGCGCCGCCACGACCCGCTCGGTGTCCACCGTGCCCATCGCCCGGCCGAACGCCGACGACACCTGCAGCAGGTTCGCCATGCGCTTGACGTCCGCGGTCCGGTTCGTGCCGGCGCCGTGCAGCAGCGCCGGGTTGAAGAACACCGCGTCGCCCTTGCGCAGCGGCAGCTGGACGTGGTGCGCGTCGAAGTACTCCTGGAAGTCCGGCAGCCCCGCGGCCAGGTAGCCGGGCAGGTACTTCTGCGAGTGCGGCAGGTACATCGTGGGGCCGGTCTCGACGGGCATGTCGACGTGGGCGACCGCGCCCTGCAGCGTCAGCGCCGGGGCGAGCCGGTGCACGTGCGCCGGGAACTGCGCGGCGACGTCGAGGTCCATGAAGCCCAGGTGGTAGTCGCGGTGCGCCTTCTGCGCGGTGCCGCCGGGGTTGACCACGTTCGGGTCGGAGACGATCTGGTAGTTCGGGCCCAACCAGGCCACCGCGACGAGGTCGACGACGTCGTGGGCGTAGTAGTCGACGAACGCCTCCGGGTCGGCGACGGCGAGCTTCTCCAGCGCGCTCCACAGCCGGTCGTTGCTGCCCGGCTTCGCGAAGTGGTCGCCGGTCCGGATGCCGCGGGCCTTCTGCTCGTCGATCAACCGCGTGAACGCCGCGGTGGCCCGGTCGACGACCGCGGGGTCGAACGCGCCGGTGACGACGACGATGCCGGGCCCGTCCATCAGCGCGTGCGCCAGCTCGGCCTGCACGGCCCGGCGGCCTTCGGGGGTGGCCACGTCGTCGGCGAGCGTGTCGCCGTAGAACAGCACGCCGCGCTCGACGCGGTCCGCGTGCGGGTGGTCGGCGGCGTCCGTCGGCACCTCCACGACGGCGCGGAGGTCGTCCAGCGAGCAGTCGTCGCGGGTGAGCCAACCGGGGGCGCGGACGGGGGCTGCGGTCACGGTCGGCTCCTTCGACAGCGGGTGGGGTGGCCCCTCCAGGGTGGACGCGGACACCGCCGAGGTCCACCGGTCGGGCGGTGGGGTGACCGCCGTGACGCCAATCGGCTCGACGTCGCCGGCACGCTCCGCCACGCTGCGCCCGTGCCGACGACGACCTCACCGACGACCGGGTCCGGCCCGACCGAGCGCGCCGTGGCCGCCGACCCGCACTACACGCTGTGGGTCGAGGAGCGCGGGGACCCGGGTCGGAGCACCCTGCTCCTGGTCATGGGGGCCAACGCCAGCGGCGTCGCGTGGCCGGACGCGCTGGTCGACCGGCTGGCGGAGCGGCACCGGGTGGTGCGCTACGACCACCGCGACACCGGCCGCTCCACCCGGGGCTTCTCCGCCCACCCGTACGCGATCCGCGATCTCGCCACCGACGCCGTCGCCGTCCTCGACGCGCTCGACGTCGACCGCGCCCACGTCGTCGGCATGTCCCTGGGCGGCACCCTCGCGCAGCTGCTGCTGCTCGACCACCCGCGGCGGCTGCGGAGCGCGACCCTGTTCGCCACCTCCGCGCTGGGCGCCGGGCTGGCCGACGTGGACGGCTCGGGTCCGGCCCTACCCGGCCCGGACCCGAGGCTGCTCGCGCTGTGGGCCGAGCTGGGCGCCGAGCGCGGACCGGAGGAGGAGCGGGACTGGCGGGTGCGGCACTGGCGGCTGCTGCACGGCGACGTCCTGCCCTTCGACCCGGCCGAGTACCGCGCCCTGGAGGAACGGGTTGCCGCGCACAGCGGGACCTGGACGAACCCGGCGGCGCACGCCCGGGCGGACCAGGCCGGGCTCGACCGCGGCGCCGAGCTCGCGGCCGTCACCGTGCCGACGCTCGTGATCGAGGCGCCCGAGGACCCGGTGAACCCGCCGCCGCACGCGGCGCACCTGGCCGGCGCGCTCGGCTCGGCCCGTCTCGTCACCGTGCCCGGGATGGGCCACTCCCTGCCCGCAGCCGTGGTGCCCGCACTCGCCGCGGCGATCCTGGAGCACACCGCCGCCGCCAAGCGGCGCTGATACCCGACGCCGGACCCCGACGCGGACCCCGACGCCGATCCCGGTCTGCGGCAGGCGCCCCGGCCCGGCCCGTGCACGGCCGACCCCCGGCTCGGTAACGTGCGCCCCGTCGAGCGCCCCGCCGGGCGCGCCGCGCCAGTGAGGGGAAGCGATGACCCAGTCCACCGGCAAGAGCCGCATCGGGGTGACGGGGCTGGCGGTGATGGGCGCCAACCTGGCCCGCAACATCTGCCGCCGCGGCACGCCGACGGCCGTGCACAACCGCACCACCGCGAAGATGACGGAGTTCGTCGAGGAGTTCGGCCACGAGGGCCCGTTCACCGGCTGCGAGACCGTCGAGGACTTCGTGAACGCGCTGGAGAGCCCGCGCCGGATCATCGTGATGGTCAAGGCGGGCCGCCCGGTCGACGCGGTGATCGAGGAGCTGACCCCGCTGCTCGACGAGGGCGACATCATCATCGACGCCGGCAACTCGCACTTCCCCGACACCGTGCGCCGCACCGAGGAGTGCGCCCGCAACGGCATCCGCTTCATGGGCGTCGGGGTGTCCGGCGGCGAGGAGGGCGCGCTGCTCGGGCCGAGCATCATGCCCGGCGGCGACCCGGCGGCCTACGCGGAGGTCGAGGAGATCCTGACCGGCATCGCGGCCGTCGTCGACGGCGTCCCGTGCTGCGTGCACGTCGGCCCCGGCGGGGCCGGGCACTACGT
>DASVUG010000274.1:0-2482 GCA_036387155.1 Pseudonocardia sp.
CGCGGCCATCGCTCTCACGCCCAGTCACCGGTGTCGTTGCAGGAAAGCCACCTTCATGCAGCGTGGCTGCAGGAAAGTGGCTTTCCAGAGACGCTGCACCCGGGTTCGGTCACGGTGCGTGTCACCCGGGGCAGCGGGCCACGAGCACCCGGAACAGGTTGCGCAGCCGGTAGCCGTCGCCCACGCGGCGCCCCGCGAACCGCTCCCGCACCGCCCCCCGCACGGCCCGCTCCGCCGCGGAGCGGCCCACGCCCCGCCGTACCGCGGACGCGACCGCGGCGCGCCCGATCCCCGACGCGAGCAGCGGGTCCAGCAGCGCCGCCTCGTCGGCGTAGTCGAACGGGCACACGACCTCGTCGACGCCCACCACCGCCAGCCCGGCCAGCCACGCGACCTTCCTCAGGTGGTCCGGGTCGCGCAGGGTCGGGGGGCCGGCGGGCGGGCGGGGCGGCAGCCAGGGCGCCAGGGCCTGCGCGAACAGCCCGACGTCGCACTCCTCCTCCCGCCCCCACACCGACGCCACCAGCGTCCCGCCGCGCACCGCCACCCGGGACGCCTCGCGCAGCACCCGCAGCGGGTTCGCCACGTGCGTGAGCAGCTGCATGGCCGCCACCACCGCGAACGGGCCGCCGAGCGCGTCCGCGGGGCCCAGGTCGTGCGCGTCGCCGGTCCGGAACCGGCCCTCGGGCACCGCGGCGGCGGCGACCCCGACGGCGGCGGGATCGGCGTCCACCCCCACCACCCGGGCGCCCCGCGCCACGGCGAGGCGGGCGAACCCGCCGGTGCCGCAGCCCAGGTCCAGCACCGACGTCCCGGCACCCACGTCCGCAGCGTCGAGCGCGTGGGCGTACAGCGGGTCGCCCCACCCGACGGGCTCCGTCACCGGTCCCCACCACCGGCGCGCGGGCGGCCCGAACCGCACCCGGCCGTACCGGACGGCGATCCCGCCGCCCCGGTCACGCCCCCTGCTCGCCGACGATCACCGGATCCGTACCCCGACGGTGCCGCGCCGACCGGGGACCGCGCCGGCCGGGTCACGACCCCCAGACGTCCTCGGCGACGGCGACGATCAGCTCCAGCTTCGCCCACTGCTCATGCGCGGTCAGCGCGTTGCCCTCCACGGTCGAGGAGAACCCGCACTGCGGCGACAGGCACAGCTGCTCCAACGGGACGTACCGCGCCGCCTCGTCGATGCGCCGCTTGAGCGCGTCGGCGTCCTCCAGCGCGCCCCGCTTGGTCGTCACCAGCCCGAGGACGACCTGCTTGCCCGGCGGCACGAAGCGCAGGGGCGCGAAGCCGCCGGAGCGCTCGTCGTCGAACTCGCAGAAGAACCCGTCGACGGCCAGCTCGCCGAACAGCGCCTCGGCGACGAAGTCGTAGCCGCCCTCGGCCGCCCACGACGAGCGGTAGTTGCCGCGGCACAGGTGGGTGGTGACCCGCATGCCGTCCGGCCGGCCCGCGAGGGCGGCGTTGATCTGGGCGATGTAGCGCAGGTGCGCGGCGTCGGCGTCCTCGCCCCGGGCGGCCAGGGCAGCGCGCTGCGCCGGGTCGTTGAGGTACGCCAGGCTCGTGTCGTCGAGTTGCAGGTAGCGACACCCGAGGTCGCCCAGCACGCGGACCTCCTCGGCGTAGGCCGCCGACAGGTCCGCCCAGAACCTCTCGAGGTCCGGGTAGACCGACCGGTCGATCGCCGCGGTCCCCCCGCGGTAGTGGACCATGCTCGGCGACGGGATCGTCAGCTTCGGCAGCGCGGTGGAGACGGTCCGACGCAGCGCGACGAAGTCGTCGGCGAAGATCGGTTCCTCGAGCCGCAGCCGGTCCCGCACCGCGATGCCCGCGGAGGTGAACGACGTCTCCCCGGCGGCGCCGCGCATGCGCACCTCGATGCGCTCCGCGGTCGGCTCGATCCCGCCGAGGCGGTGGATGAAGTCCATGTGCCAGGACGTGCGGCGGAACTCGCCGTCCGTCGCCGCCCGCAGGCCGACCCGCTCCTGCATCGCCACCGCGTCGGTGATCGCGGCGTCCTCGGCCGCCCGCAGCGCGGGGGCGTCCAGCCGCCCCGCGGCGTGGTCCGCGCGGGCCCGCAGCAGGGCGGGCGGCCGGAGCAGGCTGCCGACGTGGTCCGCGCGGAAGGGCGGTTCGGTGCGCAGCATGGTCGAAGGCTAGTGCCGCGGGAACCACCCGGTGCGCCGCCGCCGTCGGC
The DNA here is from genome assembly GCA_036387155.1 of Pseudonocardia sp. Taxonomy (GTDB): domain Bacteria; phylum Actinomycetota; class Actinomycetes; order Mycobacteriales; family Pseudonocardiaceae; genus Pseudonocardia. The sequence goes on from DASVUG010000274.1 coordinate 2,204, forward strand.
CGACGACCACGATAGCCGCGCGATGTTCCACGTGGAACATTGCGCCGGGAACACCGCCCCGTGGGACACCGACCCCCGGAAGACCGGGCCGAGAGGGAGGACCGCCGTGGACGACGCGCAGCTGCGCCACCACATCACCGAGCTCGTCGAGGAGGAGCACCACCTCGAGCGCGCCCACATCGGGCGCGGCCTGTCCGACGACGAACGCGCCCGGCTGGACGCCCTCGGCGTCGAGCTCGACCGCACGTGGGACCTGCTGCGCCGGCGGGAGGCCCGCCG
>DASVUG010000275.1:0-7621 GCA_036387155.1 Pseudonocardia sp.
GCGGTGGTCCGCGGCTTCGCGTCGGACACCGCTGAGTTGAACACCGAGAAGGAGACGGCATGAGTGTCGAGAACACCACCGGGAACCGGGTCGAGGACACCACCGGGGACCGGGTCGAGGACGCGGTCGTGCGGGGCGCGGCGGGCATGCCCGAGCCTCCGCCCGCCCCGGCCGGTGCCCCCGCGCTGGACGACCTCGAGGAGGCCATGCGCGACGTCGTCGACCCCGAGCTGGGGATCAACGTCGTCGACCTCGGCCTGGTCTACGGGCTGGCGGTCGACGAGGGCGTCGCGACGATCGACATGACGCTGACGTCGGCCGCGTGCCCGCTGACCGACGTCATCGAGGACCAGGCCCGGTCGGCGCTGGTCGGCACGGGGCTGGTGGACGACATCCGGATCAACTGGGTGTGGCTGCCGCCGTGGGGCCCGGAGAAGATCACCGACGACGGGCGCGAGCAGCTGCGGGCGCTGGGCTTCCGGATCTGACCCCGCCCGGGCGTGACCGGCCCCGGCGCGGGACCAGCGCCGCGGCCGGTCCGGGCCCGGCTCACCCGCCCCGGACCAGTTCGCGGCGGCCCGGGCGCAGCGCCGGGCCGACGAGCCGCCCGCGCAGCCCCCAGCCGGCGCGGCCGAACAGCGCGTTCATGGCGGCGACGGTGGCGCCGAGGTCGTCGCGCCCGGTCAGGTAGGCCCAGCGGTGCCGCTCCGGCAGGGCGAAGAACACCTCGAAGAACCCCGGCACCTGCTCCGGCGGCATCCGCAGCAGCGCCTCCAGGCCGCGCCGGCGCAGCAGGTGCACGGCCCGGGCCGCCGGCGGCCACACCACGCGGCGGGCGGTGGCGAGCGCCCCGCCCGGGTCCCCGGGCAGGTGCGCGGCGAGCGCGTCCGCGACCGCGGGGGCCAGCCGCAGCGCCGCGGCCACGCTGAAGCCGGTGGCCGGGTGGACCAGCGGGGCCGCCGCGCCGAAGCCCAGCGCGCCGGGGGAGCGGTGGCGGCGGGCGTCCACGGGGAAGTGCACGCGCTCGACGGCGGCGTCCGGCGGCGGCGCCACGCCGGCGCGGGCGAGCCGGCTGAGCAGCCGGGTGCACAGCTGCGCGGGCGGCAGCCCCGGGCGCCGGGCGAGGGAGGTCTCCTCCAGCAGGACCCGGTCCCCGCCGAGCGGGATCGCGTAGAGGAACGTCGGCCAGTCGGTCGCGCCGGGGCCGGCGGGCGTCCAGTCCATGAACAGCGCCTCGCCCGGGCCGAGGACCGGCGCCGCCGTCGCCGCGTCGACGACCACGCCGTACGCCGTCTGCTCCGCGGCGGCCGGCGCCGGTCCGCCGGGCAGCAGCGGCTGCCGGTGGCCGCCGGCGTCGACGACGACGTGGGCGCGCAGGCGCCGCCCGTCGGCGAGCTCGATCCCGTCCCCGGTGCGGCGGGTCGCCCGCCCGGCCAGCACCGTCGCGCCCGCGAGCCCGGCGTCGAGGTGGCGGCGCAGGCCGGGGACGTCCAGGACGGCGTACTCCCAGCCCAGGTCCCACGCGGTGCGGGCGACGGCCCGCCCGCGGGCGCGGGCGGCGACCGCGTACTCGGGCAGGTCCGCGGGCAGCTCCTCGGCGAACGCCCCGTAGGTGATCCGCCAGGGCCGCCGGGGGGCCGGGTCGACCAGCGCCGTGCGCAGACCGCGGGCCGCGCAGGCGCCGGCGAGCGCCCGCCCGGCGGGACCGCCCCCCACCACGACCACGTCGCGCGGGGACCCGTCGTCCGTGGCGTCGCCATCGCCGTCGCTGCCGGCCGTGGTGCCGCCGTCCGTGGTGCTGTCCGGGGGGCCGTTCTGGTGGGCGGTCGGGTCGGGGTCGGGGGAGCGCACACCGCCAGTTCTACCGGGGGCGCGCCGGCCCCGCCCGGATCGCCGGTCACCGGCCGCGGTGATCGACCCGACGGTGACGGCGCTGCTGTCCCCAGCGCGCTCCCGTCCCCCTCGGACCGATCAGGCGCCGGTGACGCCCCTAGGGTGCGCGGATGGCGCGGGTGCGGGAGGCGGCGGGCGGCGGCCGGGTGGTCGAGGTGGAGCCCGAGCGCCTGCGGGGCTGGTTCGTGCGGTTCGGGGAGCGGCACGGCGGGCTCGCGACGGCCGATCCCACGGTCGACCCCGGGGCGGATCCCGCGGCGGACGCCCCTGCCGACCCCGCGGTCCCGGCGCCCGGGGCCCGCTCCGGCGAGCCCCCCGGCCCCGTGGCGGGCGGGCGGCGTTCCCCGGTCGTCCGGGTGACGGCCGGGGACGGGGCGACGGCCGAGGTCGCGGTGCCGTTCGGGGGCCTGCCCGCGGTGTGCGGCGACCCGGAGGCCGTGCTCGACGCGCTGGCCGCCCACGTCGCCGCGCCCCGCCGGATCGGGATCGTGCTCGTGCGGCTCGGCGGGCACAGCGTGGGCGTCGCCGTCGGGGACGCCGTCGAGGCCTCGACGACCGGGGCGCGGCCGGTGCACGGGCGCAACCGCAAGGGCGGGTCGTCGTCGGGCCGGTTCGCCCGGCGGCGCGACAACCAGGCCCGGGTCGCCCTCGACGCCGCGGCCGACGCGGTGGCCCGCTTCCTGCTGCCCGTCGCCGACACCCTCGACGCCGTCGTCCTGGGCGGCGACGCCGCGGCGCTCGACGCGCTGCGGGCCGACCGGCGCCTGGCCGCGTTGCTCGCGCGGGCCGAGCCCCGTGTCCTCGACGTCCCCGAGCCCCGCCGCGCCGTGCTCGACGAGGCCGCCCGCCGCGCCCGCGCGGTCGAGATCACCCTGCGCGAGGGGTGAGGCCGCGGCGTCGGATCCGCACCCGCTCGCCGGTACCGCTCCCGCCGCCGCGAGCGGCGTCCCGGTCGTGGTCGCGCCTCGCGGTGACCGCACGGCCCGGCCGCGCCGGTAGAATGGAGCGGTGACCGTGGTCCGGGCCGGACGGGGGGACGAGGCCGGGACCCGTGGCCCGGTGCCGTGCCGCCGCCCGTCCCCCCGGTGAGCGCCCCCGCCGCGCCCGAGCCGTCCTGCCGTCTGGAGCCCCTGTGATCACCGCGACCGACCTGGAACTGCGCGCCGGGTCCCGCATCCTGCTCGCCGAGGCCACCCTGCGGGTGCAGGCCGGCGACCGGATCGGGCTCGTCGGGCGCAACGGCGCGGGCAAGACCACCACGATGCGCGTGCTCGCCGGCGAGGGGGAGCCCTACGGCGGGGCGGTTGCCGCGACCGGTCCGGTCGGCTACCTGCCTCAGGACCCGCGCGAGGGCGACCTGTCGGTGACGGCGAAGGACCGCGTCCTGTCGGCGCGCGGCCTGGACCAGCTGCTGCGGGACCTGGAGAAGGCGCAGGCCCGGATGTCGGAGCTGGTCGGCGGCGCGCAGGACGGCGCGGTGCGGGAGTACGGCCGCATCGAGGAGCGGTTCTCCGCCCTCGGCGGGTACGCCGCGGAGAGCGACGCCGCGCGGATCTGCGCGCACCTGGGCCTGCCCGAGCGGGTGCTGGGCCAGACGATCGCGACGCTGTCGGGCGGGCAGCGGCGGCGCGTCGAGCTGGCCCGGATTCTGTTCGCCGCCTCGGACGGGGGCGGTGGGGGCGCGCCGAGCGCGACGACGCTGCTGCTCGACGAGCCCACGAACCACCTCGACGCCGACTCGATCACGTGGCTGCGGTCGTTCCTGCAGGCCCACGAGGGCGGGCTGGTCGTCATCAGCCACGACACCGAGCTGCTCGCGGCGGTCGTCAACAAGGTGTGGTACCTCGACGCCACCCGCGGCGAGGCCGACGTCTACAACATGGACTGGCGGCGCTACCAGGAGGCCCGGGCCACCGACGAGAAGCGCCGGCGCCGCGAGCGGGCGAACGCCGAGAAGAAGGCGTCGGCGCTGCACCTGCAGGCGGCGAAGATGGGCGCGAAGGCGACCAAGGCGGTCGCGGCGAAGAACATGGCCCGCCGCGCCGACGAGCTGCTGGCCGGGCTCGAGCCCGAGCGCCAGAACGACAAGGTGGCGCGGATCCGCTTCCCGAACCCGGCACCGTGCGGGCGCACCCCGCTCACGGCGGAGGGCCTGTCGAAGGCTTACGGGTCGCTGGAGGTGTTCACCGGGGTCGACCTGGCGATCGACCGCGGCGCGAAGGTCGTCATCCTCGGCCTCAACGGGTCGGGCAAGACGACGCTGCTGCGGCTGCTCGCCGGGCAGGAGACACCGGACGCGGGCGCGGTCGTGCCCGGGCACGGGCTGCGGATGGGCTACTTCGCGCAGGAGCACGACACCCTGGACATGGGCGCGTCGGTCTGGGAGAACGTCCGCCACGCCTCGCCGGACACCCCGGAGCAGCAGCTGCGCACCCTCCTGGGGGCGTTCATGTTCACCGGTGAGCAGCTCAAGCAGCCGGCGGGGACGCTCTCGGGCGGCGAGCGGACGCGCCTGGCGCTGGCCGGGCTGGTGTCCAGCGCGGCGAACGTGCTCCTGCTCGACGAGCCGACGAACAACCTGGACCCGGCCAGCCGCGCCCAGGTGCTCGACGCGCTGCGCCACTTCGCCGGGGCCGTCGTGCTGGTGACCCACGACCCGGGGGCCGTCGAGGCGCTGGGGCCGGACAGGGTGGTGGTGCTGCCCGACGGCACCGAGGACCACTGGTCGGCGGAGTACCTGGAGCTGGTGCAGCTCGCCTGACGCGGCCGGAACAGGCGTTCTGACCAGGCGTTCTGTGCGCGGGAGCGCGGTTTTCGGTGCCGCCCGTGCCGGTTGGACGTTCCGCGACCGCCGCGGTTCCCCTGATCACCCGACTGCGTGATCCGTTCGGACCAACCGTTCGCCGATCCGCATCGGCACTGGTAGCCACCGCTGGTTCGGACGACGATCATTGTCGGAACCTGGGAGCGGACCGGCCCCGGGTCACGGTGTGCCTTCGGTTGGGCACTGTGCGGAGCGCCCGTGGGGCTTGAGGTGGAGGTCCAGTCGTCGTGGCCGACCTGAAGAAGGGTGCGCGGATCACCGGCACCCAGCGCGACAAGCTCGCCAACGACCTGAAGAAGAAGTACGAGAAGGGCGCCAGCATCCGGGCCCTCGCCGAGCAGACGGGCCGCTCGTACGGCTTCGTGCACCGCGTGCTGAGCGAGACGGGTGTGACCCTGCGCGGGCGCGGCGGGGCGACCCGCACCAAGAAGGCCTGAGGTCGGGCTCCCGACGTCGAGCGGTCGGGAGCCGGGGGCCGATGTCGGTCCTCGACGCCCGTCCTGCCGACGGGCGCCGCGACGCCCGTGGCGGTGTCGGCAGGGGGAGTGACCGGCACGGGAGGGCCCGGGGTCGCGTCCCGCACGCGGGGAAGCGTCGCGGGGGTGTCCGCGGGCCTGCGCCTGCCGTCGCGGAGCAGCGGCGGTGGCGCAGGCCCGGGTCGGGTTCCCCGCCGGCTCGGAGGGCCCGGCGCGGGCCGGCGGTGCTCTGCGTCTCCGCGCGATGCCCGGGGGTTCCGGCTTCTTCCTGGGCACCCTTCTGTCCATGACGACAACGAATCATTGACGTACCGGATCGTCAAGAGGTTGTCGGACCTGCGTGGGACTATCGGGTACCAGGCGGGAGTTGTGGTTGTAAGGCTGTAAGTGAGGAGTTCGATGGAACGCACCTGGGGGATGCTGCGGGCGGCGACGCGCGCTGCCGACGCGCCGCGGTCGGTGGCGCCCGGCACCGTCCGGCGCATCTGGGCCTTCGCCCGGCCGTACCGCCGCATGCTGCTGGGTTTCCTGCTGCTCACCGTGGTGGGCGCGACGATCGGGGTCGCGACGCCCGTGCTCGCCGGCCGGGTCGTCAACGCGATCGTCGCGGGCGGGCAGGGCGGGGCGGCCGGTGGCGTGGTCACGGCCGCCGCGGCGACGGTCCTGGGGCTGGCCGCGGGGATCGCGGCGCTGGCGATCCTCGAGGCGTTGGTCGGGCTGGGGTCGCGGTGGTTCTCCTCGCGGATCGGCGAGGGCCTGATCGCCGACCTGCGCAAGATCGTCTACGGGCACGTGCAGCGGATGCCGGTCGCCTTCTTCACGCGGACGCGCACCGGCGCGCTGGTCAGCCGGCTGAACAACGACGTCATCGGCGCGCAGTCGGCGATCACCTCGACGTTGGCGAGCGTGCTGAGCAACGTCATCCAGCTCACGCTCGCCCTCGCGGTGATGATCGGCCTGGCCTGGCAGGTGACGCTGCTGGCGCTGGTGCTGCTGCCGATGTTCGTGCTGCCCGCGCGGCGGATGGGCCCGCGGATCGCCGCGCTGCGCCGGGACGCGGCGGACCTGAACGCCAGCATGAGCAGCCAGATGACCGAGCGGTTCTCCGCGCCGGGCGCGACGCTGGTCAAGCTGTTCGGGCGCCCGGAGGAGGAGGCGCGCGAGTTCGGCGACCGGGCGGACCGCGTGCGCGACATCGGGGTGCGCACCGCGATGGTGTCGCGCGTGTTCGTCACGGCGCTGTCGCTGGTCTCGGCGCTGGCCCAGGCCCTGGTCTACGGGCTGGGCGGCTACCTCGCCGTCACCGGCAGGATCCCGCCCGGCACGGTCGTGACCCTGGCGCTGCTGCTGACGCGGCTGTACACGCCGATGACGGCCCTGGCGAACGCGCGGGTGGACGTGATGACGGCGCTCGTGTCGTTCGAGCGGGTCTTCGAGGTGCTCGACCTCGCGCCGATGGTGACCGAGCGCCCCGACCCGCGTCCGCTGCCCGCGGGCCCGGTGTCGGTGGCGCTGCGCGGCGTCCGGTTCGCCTACCCGGGCGCGGACCGGGTGTCGCTGGCGTCGCTGGAGGAGGTCGCGGTGCTGGACCGGCGCGGCGGCGAGGAGGTGCTGCACGGGGTCGACCTCGAGGTGCCGGGCGGCCGGATGCTCGCGCTGGTCGGGCCGTCCGGCGCGGGCAAGTCGACGATCGCGGCGCTGGTCCCGCGGCTCTACGACGTGGACTCCGGGTCCGTGGAGCTCTCCGGGGTGGACGTGCGCGACCTGGCCTTCGCGGACCTGCGCGGCGCCGTCGGCGTCGTCACCCAGGACGGGCACCTGTTCCACGACACGATCGCGGCGAACCTGCGCTACGCCGCCCCGGACGCGTCCGACGCCGAGCTCGTCGACGCGCTGCGCCGCGCGCGGCTGGGCGACCTGCTCGCCGGGCTGCCCGACGGGCTCGACACGGTGGTGGGGGAGCGCGGGTACCGCCTGTCGGGCGGGGAGCGCCAGCGGCTGACCATCGCCCGGCTGCTGCTGGCCCGGCCGCGCGTGGTGATCCTCGACGAGGCCACGGCGCACCTGGACTCCGAGTCCGAGGCCGCCGTCCAGGAGGCGCTGGCCGAGGCGCTCGCCGGGCGCACCGCGATCGTCATCGCGCACCGGCTCTCGACGATCCGGGCCGCGGACGAGATCGCGGTGGTCGAGGACGGCCGCGTGGTCGAGCGCGGGACGCACGAGGCGCTGCTGGCCGCGCGCGGGCGCTACGCCGCCCTGCACCGCACGCAGTTCGCCGACCGGTCCGACCGCGGCACGGGCCCGGACGACCCGGCCGACGGCGCCCCGGGCGGCGCGGTCTGCCTCGTCCCCGGCCACGACTCCTGTGAGCCTGTGCACCTGCACGCGGTGGGCGGCACGGCCCGGTCCGTCGGCGACGTTGACCCGG
>DASVUG010000276.1:0-3737 GCA_036387155.1 Pseudonocardia sp.
ATTGCCGTCCCCCCGGGTGCACGTCCACACGCGCTGCCGCGGCCGTCCGTACCGACTGGCGGGCCACTTCATGCAGACTCGCGCGCCAGATGCTGCCGACTCGCGCGCCGGATGCTGCCGACTCGCGCGCCGGATGCTGCCGACTCGCGGGACATAGGGTGGGGCTGTGGGGGAGGAGCGGGTGGGGGAGGAGCGGCGGGCGGAGCTGGCGGGGCGGCTGGCGGCCGTGCGGGAGCGGATCGCGGCCGCGTGCGCCGCGGCCGGGCGGGAGCCCGATCGGGTGGAGCTGATGGCGGTCACCAAGACCGTCCCGGCGACCGACGTCGCGATCCTGCTCGACCTCGGCGTCACCCTGTTCGGGGAGAACCGCGCCCAGGAAGCCGGCGCCAAGGTCGCCGAGGTCGCGGCGCTGCGTCCCGACGCGACCGGGGAGCGCGCGCCGCGGTGGCACTTCGTCGGGGGCCTGCAGCGCAACAAGGCGCGGGCGGTGGTGGGGTGGGCCGCACGGGTCGAGTCGGTCGACTCGCCGCGCCTCGCCGACGCCCTGGACCGGGCCGCCGCCCACGCCTGCGACGAGGGACGACGCAGCGGCCCGCTGCCCGTGCTGCTGCAGTACAGCGTCGACGGCGACCCGGCGCGCGGCGGCGTGCCCGCCGACGGTCTGCTCCCGCTGGCGGACCACGTCGCCGGCTGCGCCGCCCTGCGGCTGGAGGGGTTGATGGCCGTCGCCCCGCAGCACGCCGACCCCGACGCGGCCTTCGCGGCCGTCGAGGAGGCCGCCGACCGGCTGCGTGCGGTTCACCCGTCCGCGACGGTCCTGTCCGCCGGCATGAGCGGCGACCTCGAGGCCGCGGTCCGTCACGCTTCCGGGGTGGTGCGTGTCGGAACCGCACTGCTCGGGTATCGGCCGTTAGCCTCCCTGTGATCGCCGGCCGACCGGATGCGGTGCGCGGGCGGGGCGTCGAGGAGGGGGACTGCGGATGGGCGCGATGTACCGGCTCAAGGCGTACTTCGGCATGGTGCCCGCCGAGGACATGGCGGAGTACGCCGACGAGCCGCCCGCCGAGCGGTACGCCGGCCGGCGGATCCACGACCCCGCCGACCGGTGGGGTGCCGGGGAGTACGGCGACGAGCCCGTCGAGCGGCTCGGGCGCAGCACCGCCCTCGCCGAGGAGCGTAGCGCGCCGCGTTACGACGACGACCGGGACCGCCGCCCCGTGCGTGAGCCCGTCCGCGCGGGGGCGTCGGTCCGCCCGCGCGAGGTGGTGTCCCGACTGGACCGCGGGGCGGGCGGCGCGGGCGGGCTCGGCCCGTCCGCGGTGAGGGGAGCGCTGGCGATGGACACGGACGCCCTGCGGGACCGGGAGCCCGCGCTGCGGGAGCCCGTCCGGCTCCCCGAGCGCACCCCGCCGCCCGTGGTGCCCGAGCAGCGCGTGGGCGGTGCGGCCGCGCTGGCCCGCATCACCACCCTGCAGCCGCGCAGCTACAACGAGGCGCGGACCATCGGCGAGCGCTACCGCGACGGCGTGCCGGTGATCATGAACCTGACGGAGCTCGACGACGCCGCGGCCAAGCGGCTGGTCGACTTCGCCGCCGGGCTGGCCTTCGCCCTGCGCGGGTCGATCGACAAGGTCACCAGCCGCGTGTTCCTGCTCACGCCGGCCGACGTCGAGGTCTCGGCCGACGACGCCCGCCGACTCGCCGATCGCGCCCTGTACCGGCAGGACTAGCCGTACCCGTGCCCCCGCCCGGGGGCGTGGGACGATGGGGACGTGCTCGCGATCCGGTTCGTCTTCTACTACGTGCTGTTCTTCTTCTGGCTGCTGCTCCTGGCCCGGATCGTGGCCGAGATGGTGCGCAGCTTCGCCCGGCAGTGGGTGCCCGTCGGCTCCAGCGCCGTCGCCCTCGAGGTGGTCTTCACCGTCACCGATCCGCCCGTGAAGTTGTTGCGGAGAGTAATCCCGGTCGTCCGGATCGGGGGCGTTGGACTGGACCTGTCGATTATGGTTCTCCTGCTGGTCGTGTTCATACTGATGAGCGTTGCCCAGCCGTAGCCGGAGTGAGCCCCAGTCACCCGGTTTCGCCGCCGAGGACTGCATGAGGTGATCCGATGCCGCTGACCCCCGCTGACGTGCACAACGTCGCGTTCAGCAAGCCCCCTATCGGGAAGAGGGGGTACAACGAAGACGAGGTCGACGCGTTCCTCGACCTCGTCGAGGCCGAGCTCGCGCGCCTGATCGAGGAGAACGACGACCTGCGCGAGCAGGTCGGCCAGCTCGAACAGCGCCTCGGGAACGCCCAGGCGGACCTCGAGGAGGCCCGCTCGCGGCCGCCCGCGGGGTTGGGCCCGGTGCCCTCGACGCAGCAGATGCAGCGCCAGGTCGAGCCCCCGCCCCCGCCCATGCCGCCCCGCGGCATGGAGCCCATGCGCGGCATGGGCCCGGGTCCGGAGCCGGACTACCGCGGTGGCGGTGACACGGGCGGGGACCACCACGTCCAGGCCGCCAAGGTCCTGGGCCTGGCCCAGGAGATGGCGGACCGGCTCACGGCCGAGGCCAAGAGCGAGGCCGACACCATGCTGTCGGATGCGCGCAACAAGTCCGAGCAGCTGCTCAGCGACGCCCGCTCCAAGTCGGACGGCCTGGTCAACGACGCGCGGTCGCGCGCCGAGACGATGCTCAACGACGCCCGGACGCGCGCCGAGACCCTCGAGCGGCAGTCCCGTGACAAGGCCGCCCAGCTCGTCGGCGACGCCGAGCGCAAGCAGACCGAGATCATCGGCAGCATCACGCGCGACAAGTCGGTGCTCGAGAAGAAGATCGACGAGCTGCGGACCTTCGAGCGCGAGTACCGGACGCGGCTGAAGACGTACCTGGAGTCGCAGCTGCGCGACCTGGAGGGCCGCGGCACCGCCGCACCCACCGAGAGCCGGGCGACGGCGAACGGGGGGTACGCGGCCTCGGGCTACGGTCAGCGGGCCGACGCCGGCAGCTGACCACCCCCACCGACCGGGACGGCGTGGTCCTGCGATCCTGAGGTCACGCCGTCCGACCGGAGAACCCCTTGCTGCTGCTCGTACTGATCCTCGTCCTCCTCGCCTTCGGCCTGCTCGTCGTCGCCCTGCTGACGGGTGGCGTGCTGTGGGCCTGGGTGTCCGTGGGCGTCAGCGTGGCCGCCGCCGCCGTGCTCGTCGTGGACTGGCTGCAGCGCCGGTCCGCGGTCCGGGCCGGTGCGGAGCCCGCGGACCTGGCGCCCGTCGCGAGCGGCGGGCACGTCCCGCCGCCGCCCGCGCTGCACGACGAGCCGGTCGCGGAGACGGCGACGGAGGTCCTCCCCGTCGTCCCCGGTCACGGCCGGCCCGACGGGCAGACCGTGACCTACGGCGACGCCTCGGAGGTCACGGCGGTCCACCCCCGCGACGAGCGGGCGGACGCACGGGAGGGCGCGGTGCTGCGCGGTCTCCCGCCGTCCGGCTCTACCGGGCAACCGTCGGGCGCTCACGGCGGTACGGGGGTCGGCGGCCCCTTCTCGTCACCGAGCGTGACCGGAGACCGGGCCGACGCCTTCGGCGGCGGTAGCCACTCCGCCTACGCCGACGGGCCCGCGGGGGACACCGTCCGGGTGTCCGGCGTCGGCGGCCGGGGCCCGGGCGACCGGGACGAGGGTCCCGGCGGCGCCACCGGCCGGGGGGTGTCCGAGGCGGTCGGCGGACCGCCTCCGGGCGCCGCGCCGACCGA
>DASVUG010000277.1:0-3450 GCA_036387155.1 Pseudonocardia sp.
ACCCGCGGGTGGCGATCAACCAGCCGTACGCACCCGCGGACGGCGACCACGCGCGCGGTCCAAGGGTCCGGGCCGCGGGTGGCCGAGCCCCGGCGGTGATCGCCGTCCGCGTACGTCCGTGGCGTCGCGCAGCGCCGTACCCACCCGCAGGTGGCGATCAACCAGCCGTACGCACCCGTGGACGGCGATCGACCGGCCGTGCGCACGCGCAGGTGGCGATCATCGTGGGGCTGCCGGTGCGTGCGCGGCCGTCCGCGGCGAGCGCTCCTACCCTGCAGCCGTGACGCCGCGGCGCTGGACCCTCGACCACCTGGTCGCCGCGGTCGAGCTGGTCTGTGGCGTGGTCGCGGCCGGGTGGCTCGCGGTGCTGGGGGCCGGGTCGGGGTCGGTCCTGCCGTTCGGGCTGGGCCTGGGCGTCGGGGGCGTGCTGGCGACGGTGGCGGTGCGCCGCTGGCGGCGGGCGGACCGGGCGCCGGGACCGACCGCCGCGCGCGACACGGACCGGGTCGCGCCGCCGCGGCCGGGCCCGGCGCCACCACGCACGCCGCCGGTTCCGCTGTCGCCCGACGGCGAGCGCGAGCTGGCACGGGTGGTGGGCGTGCTCGCCGACGCCGGGGTGTACGCCCCGCGCGTGCCCGACCCCGCCGACCTGCACGGGCCGGTCGCCGACCACGGCGAGCCGGTCACGGCCTGGGCGGTGCTGACGGCGCTGCACGAGGCGGACCACCACGTTCCCGGCTTCAACGTGGCGGCCTGCTCCGCCAACCTCGCCTTCCACGACGCGCAGGTCGAGCAGCTCGCCGACACCGTCCGGGGCCAGGTCGACGACCTCGTGCGGCTGGCGGCCGGCGGGCTCGCCGACGTCACGGCCGAGGTCCGGCTCGTCGAGCGCGGCGACACCGCGAGCGTGCCGACCGCGGTCCGGATCACCGGCCGCGGCGTCGAGGAGACGATCACCTACGAGGGGGCCGCGAAGTACCTGAGCACCGTCGTGCACGTGGCCCTGGCCCGCGTCCTGCGCGAGCGCCTGACGGGGCGCCGGTTCGCCTGGTCGTGGAGCGACCAGGGCTGCTGGATCACGGCCCTGCCCGATGGCGCGGTCGAGCGGCTGAACCGCGCGCTCGGGCCGGCCGCCGGCGAGGGCTGGGAGTGGGTCGACGAGCAGGAGCCGGTCGCGGCGGGCGACGCGTACCGGGACGGCAACGCCCCGAGCGGGCCCCTGCCCACCCGGTGACACGCCCGCTGCGGGCCTCCGCGGTGACGTGCCGGCCGCGCGCCGCCGCATCGGTGCGACGGTCGTGAGCCACCGTCGAGCGCGCGCAGGGCGTGACCCGTTTCAGGCCGCGCAGCTGCCGGTGTTGACCGGCCGGGCCAGCGTGGGCGCCCTCTGCAGCGTCGGGTCGACCTGCGCGCCGGTGAGGACGAAGCCGGTCTCGGAGTCGTCCAGCGCCGCGCCGAACACGACGCCCAGCACCTTGCCGTCGGGGCTGATCATCGGCCCACCGGAGTTCCCGGACCGCACGACGGCCCGCACGGTGTAGACCTCGCGCGTGACCTCGCCGTCGTCGTAGATGTTCGGGCCGCGCAGCTGGATGCGGTCCCGGACCTTGGCCGCCGTCGGGGTGAACGGGCCGTCGAGGGGATAGCCGAGCACGATCGCGTCCTGCCCCACGGCGGCCGCCTCGCCCGCGAAGGGCAGCGCCGGCGCCTGCAGGCCCCGGACGTAGAGGACCGCCAGGTCGACCGACGGGTCGTAGGAGATCACCGCGGCCGACAGCTGCTTCGTGCGCCCCCGGCCGTTCGACACCTCGACGCTGGTCTCGTTCGTCCCCGCCACCACGTGCGCGTTCGTCATCACCAGCTCGCGGCCGATCACGAACCCGGTGCCCTCCAGCTGCCGGCTGCACGACGGCGCCTTGCCGCGGATCTTCAGGACGCTGTTCTGCACCTGCGCGACGACCTCGCTCTTGGCGAGCGTCGGGTCCGGCGGGCCGACCTGGGTGATCGGCGTCGGTGCGAACGGGCTCAGGACGTCCGGGAAGCCCGAGCTGTCGAGCACCTGCCGCAGGTCCGCGGGCAGCTCACGAGCGGGGGCGGGCATCACGGAGTCGACGGCGCGCAGCACCGTGGAGGTGCGCACCTCCGACGCCAGCCCGGGCAGGTTCGCGCTGGCCAGCGGCAGGGCCACGAGCCAGGCCGCGAGCACGACGGTGGCGGCCTGCAGCACGGAGCCGAGCGCGGAGTCGACGGCCAGCGTGCGCTCGCCGGTGATGCGGTCCCGGATGTGGCGGCCGAAGTACACGCCGGTGGTCTCGCCCAGCGCGACGAGCACCACGACGACCACGACGCTGACGACGACCTGGGTGTTCTTGGCCTCGAGGTTCGCCGCGAGCAGCGGGGCGAGCTGGACGCCGAGGATCGCCCCGCCGAGCACGCCGACGAACGACAGCAGCGCGACGGCCATCCCGTGGCGCCACCCGGACACCCCGGCAACGAGGGCGAGCAGCACGACGAGCAGGTCGACCCAACTCATGCGGCCCCCCCGCCGACGCCCGCCGGACGCGTCCGTCCAACTGCCCCGTCAGACGGTGAGCTCGTGAGCCCTCTCACGGATTACGAACCTCCTGCCGCCGTCCGCGCGCCGCCGCCCAGGCCTCGTCCAGGCCTCGCACCCTCGACGCGTCCCAGGGCCGCTCCCAGCCTCCCAGGTGCAGCACCGTGGACAGCAGGCCCCCCGTGAAACCCCAGACGAGCAGCCCGGCCACCGTGAACGCCGGCCCGACGTACCCCGAGGGGTGGCGGACCTGCAGCCGGTGCCGCGGATCGGCCAGCGTGGCCAGCGGCACCCGGAGGACGGCGGCGGTCTCGCGCGGGTCCACCGCGCGCACGGCGTGCGGAGCGGCCCAGTGCGCGAGCACCGGGGTGACCACGAAGCCGGTGGGCGGGATGAACAGCTCCGGCAGCACCGCCAGCGGGACCACCCCGGCGGGGTCCAGGGCCGTCTCCTCCTGCGCCTCCCGCAGGGCGGTGGCCACGGCGTCCGCGTCGGTCGGGTCCGTGCGCCCGCCGGGGAACGACACCTGCCCGGCGTGCGCGCGCAGCGTGCTGGCCCGCTCGGTGAGCAGGACGTAGGGCCCGGGGTCGGACCCGTCCTTGCCGAGCAGGATCAGGACCGCGCTGCGCCGGCCGTCGGCGGGCGGCGGCACGTCGTGCCGGGACAGCGTCGCCGCGTCGACGCCCTCCAGCCCGTGCAGGACCGGCCGCAGCCACTCCGGGGCGCGCTCCGGGCGCAGCGGCGCCCCCGCCTCGGCGTGGGCCCGGCTCGTCGTCGTCGCCCCGGCCCCCGCGCCAGCCCGGCCCGGCTCCTCGCCCGGGTTCATCGGAGCCGGGCCACGGCCGCGGCGACGTCGTCCGCCGAGGCGAAGGGGGTGGGCGGGTCCACCCGCACGA
>DASVUG010000278.1:0-3210 GCA_036387155.1 Pseudonocardia sp.
CGGGGTGGTGTTGAAGTACGTCCGCCCCGCGGACCGGACGTGGAAGGCGCCGCAGGCCAGCGCGGCCAGGCCCTCCTCGACCAGCTGCGGCCTGATGTCGACCACGCGGGCGATCTCGGCGCCGTACTGCCTCGCCCGCGCCGGGACACCGGAGACGTCCGGCTCGTCGTACTGGCCCAGGTCGGCGGTGTAGGTGCACGGGACCGCGCCGTGGTCGCGCATCCAGGCGACCGCCACGGAGGTGTCGAGGCCCCCGGAGAAGGCGATGCCGACGCGCTCGCCCTTGGGCAGTGAGGTCAGGACCTTGCTCATCGCGCTCCCTCGCCACGCCCGGCCGGCGCCTCGCGCGGCGGGGTGTCCGGGATTCGCTCGCGACGCTCGTTCACGGGATTGCTGCTCCTTCGGTCAGAGCCTGCCAGCGCCGTCAGCAGGCCGGCGAGCCGGGCGCCGGTGAGCGGCTCGCGGGCCACCACCAGCAGGGTGTCGTCGCCGGCGACCGTGCCGACGACGTCGTGCAGGGCGGCGCGGTCCAGCGCGCTCGCGAGGTAGTGCGCGCCCCCGGGGGGCGTGCGCAGGACGGCCAGGTTGCCGCTGGCGTCGGCGGACACGAGCAGCTCCGCCAGCAGCCGTGACAGGCGCCCGGTGCCGCCCTCGATCCCGCGCACCGGGCTGCCGTCGTCGGGGATCACGTAGACGGGCACGCCGCCGTCCGCGCCGCGGAGCTTGACCGCGCCCAGCTCGTCCAGGTCGCGCGAGAGCGTGGCCTGGGTGGTCTCGATGCCCGCAGCCTCCAGCAGCCCCAGCAGCTCGCTCTGGTTGCGGATCTGCCCGCGCGAGACGAGCTCGACGATGCGGGCCTGCCGGGCCGCGCGCGTCGTGCCGCCGGTCCCGGGGCCGGCCGCTGCCGCCCGCTCGGGGGGCCGGGCCGACGCCCCGCGCGCGGGCTCGCTCACGACGCCTGCTCCAGCAGCCACGTGAGCAGCGCCTTCTGGGCGTGCAGCCGGTTCTCGGCCTCGTCCCACGCGGCGCTGCGCGGCCCGTCGAGCACGGCGTCGGTGATCTCGTCGCCGCGGTGCGCCGGCAGGCAGTGCAGCGCGACCACGTCCGGCGCCGCCCGGTCGAGCAGGGCGTCGTTCACCTGGTACGGGCGGAACGGGGCGGTGCGGTCGCGCCCGTCCGCCTCCTGGCCCATCGACACCCACGTGTCGGTGACGACCACCTGGGCCCCCTCGACCGCGGCGTGCGGCTCCGCGACCAGGGTGGCGCTGCCGCCCGTCGCCCCGGCCCGGGCGTCGGCGGCCGCGCGCACCGCGGGGTCGGGGGCGAACCCGTCCGGCGCGCAGATCCGCACGTGCAGGCCCGCGGTCACGCCGCCGAGCAGCAGCGAGTGCGCCATGTTGTTCGACCCGTCGCCGAGGTAGGTCAGCGTCAGCCCGGCCAGGCGGCCGAACCGCTCGCGGATCGTCTGCAGGTCGGCCAGCGCCTGGCACGGGTGGAACGTGTCGGTGAGGGCGTTCACCACCGGGACCGTCGCGGCCGCGGCCATCTCCTCGATCCGGGCCTGCGCCCCGGTGCGCCACACGATCGCCGCCGCGTACCGCGACACCACCCGGGCCGTGTCGCCGATCGTCTCGCCCCGGCCCAGCTGGCTCGCGGTGGCGTCCACGACCAGCGGGGCGCCGCCGAGCTGGGCGATGCCCGCCTCGAACGACAGCCGGGTGCGCGTGGACGGCTTGTCGAACAGCACCGCGACCGCCCGCGGTCCTTCCAGCGGCCGGCGGGCGAACGGCGCGGCCTTGAGCGCGTCCGCGAGGTCCAGGACCTCGCGCTGCTCGTCGGGGGTGAGGTCGTCGTCGCGGAGCAGGTGGCGGAGGCCGTCCGCCATCACCCCGCCCTCCCCACGTCCGGTCCGGCGGCCTCCGCGGCGTGCCGGCCGGCGTCCAGGAACGCCGGCAGCGCGTCGAGGAACTCCCGTGCCTGGGCCTCGGTGAACACCAGCGGAGGGACGATGCGGAGGCGGTCCGGGACGGCGCTGTTGAGCAGGTAGCCGGCGTCGCGGGCGGCCGCCGCCACCGCCGCCGACACCGGCGCGGACAGCCCGACGCCGATCATCAGCCCCGCCCCGGAGACGTCGCGGACCAGCCGGTGGTCCAGCGCCTCGATCCCCGTCGCCAGCTCCTTGCCGACCTGCCGGACGTGCTCGAGCAGGCCCTCGCGGGCGATGGTGTCCAGCACGGCCAGCGCGGCCGCGCAGCAGACCGGGTTGCCGCCGAAGGTGCTGCCGTGCTGGCCCGGCTCCAGGAGCCGTCCCGCCGGCCCGATGCCGACGCACGCGCCGATGGGCAGGCCGCCGCCGAGCCCCTTGGCCAGCGTGACGACGTCCGGGACCACCCCCGCGGCCTGGTGGGCGAACCAGGCGCCGGTGCGGCCGATCCCGGTCTGCACCTCGTCCAGCACGAGCAGGGCGCCGCGGGCGGCGGTGATCTCCCGGGCGGCGCGCAGGTAGCCCTCCGGCGGCACGACCACCCCGGCCTCGCCGAGGATCGGCTCCAGGACGACCGCCGCGGTGTCCGCGTCGACGGCGGCGTCCAGCGCGGCGACGTCGCCGTAGGGCACGTGCGACACCCCCGGCGGCAGCGGCTCGAACGGCGCCCGCTTCGCCGGCTGCCCGGTGAGCGCGAGCGCGCCCATGGTGCGGCCGTGGAAGGCGTTCTCGGCGGCGACGAGGTGCGGGCGCCCCGTCCGGCGGGCGATCTTGAACGCGGCCTCGTTCGCCTCCGCGCCGGAGTTGCCGAACACGACCCGGGCGTCGGGGACGGCGAGCAGCTCCTGCAGCCGTTCGGCCAGGAGCAGCACCGGCTCGTGCACGAAGAAGTTCGACACGTGGCCCAGCCGCCCGATCTGCTCCGTCACCGCCGCGACGACGGCCGGGTGGGCGTGCCCGAGCGCGTTCACCGCGATCCCGGCGACCAGGTCGAGGTAGCGGCGGCCCTCGGCGTCCCAGACCTCGGCGCCCGCACCGCGCACGAGCGTGAGCGCCGGGGTGCCGTAGTTGTCCATGAGCGCGTGCTGCCACCGCTCCTGGTCGGTGTTCATGCCGGCACCACCATCGTGCCCACCCCTTCGCTGGTGAAGACCTCGAGCAGCACCGCGTGCGGCACCCGCCCGTCGATCACGTGCGCCCGGCCCACCCCACCGCGGACCGCCCGC
>DASVUG010000279.1:0-6418 GCA_036387155.1 Pseudonocardia sp.
ACGCCGGCAGGCGGGGTCGGCACGTCGTCCGGCGACGGTCCGGGGGCGGGGTGCGCGGTCGCCCCTGCGGGCTCGCCGGGGCGCTCCCGCTCGACGGAGGACATGCCGACGAATGCCCATCCGCCGCCCCGCGCAACCGCGCGGTCGGGCGCCGCGCGGCCGCGGCGCCCCACCGCCGCGGTCCTGACCCTCCGTGCGGCTGATCCGGAGGTAGCCGGAGGGGGGTCGGGGCACCGGACTCACCGGATGAGCCCGATCGGGCGACAATCGGGCCGGACGACGATCCGGGGGGACGCCGATCCGGCGGGACGACCCGCCCGGGCGGTGGGCCGGCCGGACGACAGGAGGAGACGCCCGTGGACCGCGACCGGCTCATGGCCGAGGCCGCCGCCCTGACCCGCGCCGGCCGCCCCGCCGAGGCCACCGCCCTGATCCGGCGCGCCCTGGCCGCCCGCCCGCCGGGCGGCGCCGGGCGGTGGGCCGGCCTGCGCGACGCCCTGCGCGAGCGCCGCCCGCGTGGCGGGGCGGCGCCCCGGGCCACGCCCGCGGCCCCGCCCCCGGCCCCGGCCACCGCCCCGCCGCCGCCGCCCGCCGCGTCGCCCCCGGCCCTGCCCGGCCGGACCGACGTCCGCACCCACACCGGGCCCGCCGGCGAGCGCCGCTACGCCCTCCACGTGCCCGCCGGCGGCGCCGGCCCGCGGCCGCTGGTGGTGATGCTGCACGGCGGCACCCAGACCGCCGACGCCTTCGCCGCCGCCACGCGCATGGGCGAGCACGCCGAGCGGCACGGGTTCCTCGTGGCCCACCCCGAGCAGACGGCGGAGGCCAACGCGATGCGCTACTGGAACTGGTTCCGCCCGCAGGACCAGCGGCGGGGCGAGGGGGAGCCGGCGATCCTCGCCGGCATCGTCGCCGAGATCGCCGCCGCGCACCCCGTCGACCCGGACCGGGTGTTCGTCGCCGGGTTCTCCGCGGGCGCCGCGATGGCCGCCGTCGTCGGCGCCGCCTACCCGGACGTCGTCGCGGCGGTCGGGGTGCACTCCGGTCTGGCCGTCGGCTGCGCCCACGACGTCGGCTCGGCCTTCTCGGCCATGCGGGCCGCCCCGGCCACCGCCCCCGCGCTCGCGCGCGGCGTCCCGGTGGTCGCGTTCCACGGCGACGCCGACACCACCGTGGCCGTGGACAACGCCGCCCGCGTCGTCGAGCAGTTCGCGGGGCCGGCGGTGGCGGCGGAGACGGTCGCGGAGCGCGGCCCGGGCCGGACCGCGACGCGGACGGTCCTGCGCCGCGACGGCGCGGTGGTCGCCGAGCGGTGGACGGTCCACGGCTCGGGGCACGCCTGGTCCGGCGGCGTCCCCGGGGGTTCCTACACCGACCCGGACGGCCCCGACGCCTCCGCGGAGATGCTGCGGTTCTTCGCCGAGCACCCGCGGCGGCGCTGACCGCCCGCCGCGTCAGGTCAGGTCGCGCTGGCGGTCCAGGCCGGGTTCGTCCGGGCCGGTCTCCTCCGGCTCGCTGGTGTGCACGTCCTCCGGGTCGACGTGCTCGTCGGCCTCGCTGAGCAGCGAGCGGATGCCGGAGTTCAGCACCGCGAGCAGCGGGACGGCCAGCAGCGCACCGGGGATCCCGGCGACGAGCAGGCCGGCCGCGATCGACAGCACCACCGCGAGCGGGTGCAGCTTGACCGCCCGGCCGAGCAGCAGCGGCTGCAGCACGTGCCCCTCCAGCTGCATCACCGCGATGACGACGCCGAGCACGATCAGGGCGAACACCGGGCCCTTGGACACCAGCGCGATCAGGACCGCGACGCCGCCCGCCACGACGGCCCCGAGGATGGGGATGAACGCGCCGAGGAAGACCAGCGCAGCCGACGGGACGGCCAGCGGGATGCCCAGGACGGTCAGCGCGATACCGATCGCCACCGCGTCGACGACGGCCACCGCGGCCGTCGCGCGGACGTAGCTGACCAGCGCGGCCAGGCCCCGCCGGCCGGCGACGTCCACCCGCGTGCGCACGCCGCGCGGCACGACGCCGAGCAGGAACTGCCAGATCCCCAGGCCGTTGTGCAGGAAGAAGATCAGCGTGAAGATCGCGAGCAGCAGCTCGCTGACCAGCTCGCCGACGGTCGCGAAGGTCGTCAGCGCGCTCGCGGTGAGCGACTCCTGGTTCGCGCTGAGCGCGGTCAGGATCTGGTTCTGGACGTTGCTGAGCTGGGCGTTGGTCAGGTGCAGCGGCCCGGTGCGCAGCCACTCGGCGATGTCGTTGATGCTGGCGCTGAGCTGGTTGCCCAGCTCCGGGACGCCGCGCACGAACGTCGCCACCACGAAGGTCAGCACGCTGCCGAGCAGGGCGAGCCCGCCGATGAGCACCAGCGCGGTGGCCACGCCGCGCGGCGACCCGCGCACCTCCAGCCCGTGCACCGCCGGCGCCAGCAGCGCGGCGAGCAGCAGGGCGACCGCCACCGGGACGACCACCCCCGCGACGTAGGAGACCGCGTAGCCGATCACGTACAGCGCGGCGACCACCACGAGCAGCCGCCACCCCAGCGCCGCGCTGATCCGCAGGACGCGCGGCACCAGGTCGGGCTCGTCGTCGCGGGGGCTGCGGTTGGGGCGCAGGACCCGCGTCTGCGGGGGCCGCATCACGGGGACCGGCGCCGCGGGGGGGCCCACCGCCGAGGGCGCCACCACGGGCGCCTCCGCCACCGGGGGCACCGCCATCGGGGGCGTCACCGGGACGCGCTCACCGGTCGCCATCGTGGTCTCCGTCCCGCGTCCTTCCGGTGGTTCTCGCACCACCGTACGCACCCGGTTACCCGCCGCCGCCGGTTCTTGAGCCCCGCGGGGCCGTCCGATCTCCGGATCGCCGCCCGGCGGCTCAGGGCGCGGGCGGCGGGCCGGTCGTCGTCCCGACGCGCAGGGCGACCGGCAGGACGACCCCGCTCGGCCGGCCGCCGTCGACCAGCGCCATCGCCGCCTCCGCGGCGGCCCGGCCCTTCGCGTCCGTCGGCTGCACGACCGTGGTCAGGACGCCGGGCAGCCACGGCAGGTCCGCGCCGTCGAAGCCGGCGACGCTGACGTCGTCGGGCACCCGCAGCCCCAGCGCCGCGGCGGCCTGCACGACGCCGGCGGCGAGCACGTCGCTCTGGGCGATCACGGCCGTGGGGCGGCGGTCGGCCGGCACGTCCAGCAGCGCGCGCCCGGCCCGCTCGCCCTCGTCGACGGCGTTGCTCGCGGCCTCCAGCACCGGCACCGGGCCGAAGACGTCCTCGACGCCGGCGATCCGGTGGCGCACGTCGCGGTAGTGCACGCCGGCGCGGCGCGCGGCGTCGACCGGCCCGCGGGTGCCGTCCAGCCGCAGCGGCATCGCCAGGCTCGCGACGCGGTGGTGGCCCAGGTCGCGCAGGTGCGCCGCGAGCGCGGCGGTGCCGGCCCGGTCGTCGATGTCGACCAGGACGACGCCCTCGGCGACCGGGCCCTCGACGCCGACCAGGGGCACCCCGCGGGCCTGCAGCAGGGCCAGGGCCGGGTCGTCCTCCAGGCCGCAGGTGGCGAAGATCGCGGCGTCGAGGGGGATCCGGGCGAGCTGGGCGCCGGTGGGCCGCCCCGCGTCGCCGGCCAGCAGGAGCAGCCCCACGCCGTGGGCGCCCAGCACCTCGGTGATGCCGTCGAGGAGCTGCACGGCGACCGGGTCCCGGAAGGCGTAGAGCAGGCGCTCGCCGATGAACGTCCCCACCACGCCGACCCGACCGCGGCGCAGCGAGGCGGCGAGCGGGTCCGGGCCCGCGTAGCCCAGCTCGGCGGCGGCGGCGAGCACCCGCTCGCGCGTCGGCGTCGTGACCCGCGGGCTGCCCGCGAAGGCCAGCGACGCGGTCGAGGAGGAGACCCCCGCGCGGGACGCGACGGCGGCCAGCGTGGGACGGCCCGTCGCGACGCGGTGTGGGGACACGTCCCGACGGTAACCGGTTGAGGCCGCGGTCGTCAGCGGCGTAGGGTTCGACATCGAATCGATTCGATCGGAGGGTCGCCGAGTGGACTCGCAGGCGCTCGTCGTCCGGCACGCCCGGACGGCCGTGGCCACCGTCTTCATCGTGAGCGGGCTGCTGATGGGCTCGCTGTTCGCCCGCACCCCGTCCGTGCGCGACGTGCTCGGGCTGACCTCGGCGCAGCTCGGGCTCCTGCTCCTGTGCGCGTCCGTGGGCTCGATCACCGGTCTGCCGGTGTCCGGCCCGGTGGTGGCCCGCTTCGGGGCGGCCCGCGCGGTGCTCGGGGCGGCGCTGGTCAACGCGGTCGGCCTCGCCGGCATCGCCGCCGGGCTCGCCGCCGGGTCGGTGGTGCTCACCGCGCCGGGGCTGTTCCTGTTCGGGCTGGGGATCGGCGTGTGGGACGTCGGGATGAACGTCGAGGGCGCGGACGTCGAGCGGCGGCTGGGCCGCTCGCTGATGCCGCGGCTGCACGCCGGCTTCAGCCTCGGCACCGTCGCCGGCGCCGCCATCGGCGCCGGGACCGCCGCGGTCGGTCTGCCGCTCGCCCTCCAGGTGCTCGTGCTGGCGGTCCTCGCGCCGGTCGCCGTGGTGGTGGCGGTCCGCCGGTTCCTCGGCGGTCCTCCGCCGGCGGCCGAGCGCGAGGCTGCGGCCGACGCCTTCGGCGCCCGCCGGGCCTGGCGCGAGCCGCGGACGCTGCTGGTCGGCCTCATGGCCCTCGGGTTCGCGTTCACCGAGGGCTCGGCCAACGACTGGATGGCCGTGGCCATGGTCGACGGCTACGGCACGGGGGAGACCGTCGGCGCGCTCGGCTTCGGCGTGTTCGTCTCGGCGATGACGCTCGGCCGCGTGCTCGGCGGGACCGTGCTCGACCGGTTCGGGCGCGTTGCGGTGCTGCGCACGACGGCCGCCATCGGCCTGGCCGGCCTGCTGCTGGTGCTGCTCGGCGGCTCGCCGGCGGTGGCCATGGCCGGGGCCGTGCTCTGGGGTCTCGGCGCGTCGCTGGGCTTCCCGGTGGGGATGAGCGCGGGCGCGGACGACCCGGCCCGCGCCGCGGTGCGCGTCTCGGTCATCAGCTCGATCGGCTACACCGCCTTCCTCGCCGGGCCGCCGCTGATCGGCCTGCTGGCCGAGCACGTCGGCATCCTGCACGCCCTGTTCGTGGTGGTCGGGGCGCTGACCCTCGGCCTGGCCGCGGCGGGAGCCGCCCGCCCCCTGCCCGCGCCCGCCGTGACCACCCAGCCCGCGCGCCCCTGACGCCGCGAGTTGCGCGTCCCGCCGGGCGAGTTGCGCGTCCCGGCGGGCGAGTCGCGCGTCCCGCCGGTCCGGAAGAGGTGACGCAGTACCGCCTTGACAGTCGCCTGACTCCCGGGCGACCGTGCTCGTTGCACATCACGCACGACGTTTCGCGCAGCGCGCCGGCCACGAGGTACACAGCGATGATCTACGTTTGTCCGCTCTCCGACCTGCCGCCCGGCGAGGCCGTCCGGCTCGACGTGGTGCCGCCCGTCGCGGTGTTCCACACCGACGACGGCGAGCTGTTCGCGATCGACGACACCTGCACCCACCAGGACGCCTCCCTGGCCGACGGCTGGCTCGAGGGCTGCGCCGTGGAGTGCCCGCTGCACGAGTCGCGCTTCGACCTGCGCACCGGGCACGTCGACGCCCCTCCGGCGAAGCGGCCCGTCCGCACGCACCGGGTCGTCGTCGAGGGCAGCGGGGCGGACGCGGCGGTGCACGTCGAGCTCTCGACGGCGGCGCCCAACCTGCCGCCCGGGACGCGGGCGGGATGACGGCGGACCGCTGATGGGCGCACCCCGCACCCACGACGCGATCGTGGTCGGGCTCGGCGGGATGGGCTCGGCCGCCGCCCGCCACCTCGCCGCGCGCGGACTGCGCGTGCTGGGCCTCGAGCGGTTCACCCCGGCCCACGACCGCGGCTCCAGCCACGGGCGCTCCCGGATCATCCGGCAGTCCTACTTCGAGGACCCGGCCTACGTGCCGCTCCTTCAGCGGGCCTACGAGCTGTGGGCGCAGGCCGAGCGGGACTCCGGCGCCGACCTGCTCACGCTCACCGGCGGGCTGTACCTCGGCCCGCCGGACAGCGCCCCGGTCGCCGGCTCGCTGCGGGCCGCGCGGGACTGGGACCTGCCGCACGAGGTCCTCGACGCCGCCGCGGTCCGCGCCCGCTTCCCGACCTTCACCCCGGCGCCCGGGGAGCTGGCGGTGCACGAGCACCGCGCCGGGTACGTCCGGCCCGAGGCGAGCGTCGCGGCGCACCTCGACCTGGCCGCCCGCGCGGGCGCGCAGCTGCGGTTCGACGAGCGGGTGCTGGGCTGGTCGGCCGACGGCGACGGCGTGCGGGTGCGCACCGACCGCGCGGAGGTCACCGCGGGGCACCTGGTGCTCGCCCCCGGGGCGTGGGCGCCGCAGGTG
>DASVUG010000280.1:0-3628 GCA_036387155.1 Pseudonocardia sp.
GTCGGCAAGGTGTGGGGCCTGGGCTCGGACACCACCAAGGACCCGGGCCCGTGGGAGGGCGAGCAGCGCAACATGTGGAAGCCGACGCAGGTCGAGGGCCTGTGGTTCCACGGCGGCAACCTGCACCAGAGCCGCTACTACTCCCTCTACCTCGCCCTGCAGCTCAAGGCCCGCGCCGAGGGCATCCCGACGCCGGTGTACGGCCTGCAGGAGGTCCACCACACGTCCTGACGTCCGCCGCTACCCTTGACGCTCGGCAAGGGAGAGGCGGACGATGGCGGAGGACATCGACAAGCTCATCAGCTGGGCCTGCTCACAGGGTTGGCGGGTGGAGCGCGACGCGCAGGGCTACCGCCGGTTCTACGCACCGGACGGCACCTACGTCGTGCGCTACGCCGCCACCCCGAGCAACCCCGGCGACGGCTGCTCGACGTCGTCACGGCCGTCCGGGAACACGGGCTCGGTTGGCCGCCGCCGAGCAAGAAGGAACAGCGCGCGTTGCGCAGGAAGGGTCTCCAGTGACGGACACGTGGACCGTGCGCGTCGTGGTCGCCACCGGTGAGCACGTGAGCGACGCGGTGCTCGACCGGATCGCCGACCTCGGGGACCAGTACGACGCCACCGTCGCCCGGCACCGGGACGGGACGGGCGTGGTGATGACGTTCGAGGTGGACCACGAGGCCGCCGTCGACGCCGCGATCCGGGCGCGCACCCTCGCCCTGGACGTCGTGGGCTCCGTCAGCTCCGCCGGCGACGTGGTCGACCTGCGCGTGTGCACGAGCGAGATCTACGAGGCCGAGGCGCTGCGTCCGGACGGCCCGGAGCTGCTCGCGGCGGGCGACGTCGGCGAGGTCCTCGGCGTCTCCCGCCAGCGCGTCCACCAGCTCGCCACCGAGAACGCCCGCTTCCCGGCGCCGTACGTCCGGCTCAGCAGCGGCCCGGTCTGGGCGCGGCCGGCCGTCGAGCACTTCGCGGCCCACTGGGACCGCCGCCCCGGCCGCCCGACCCGCAAGGCGGTGTGACCCGCAGAAGATCGTTCCGAGCGCGACGCCGGCGGCGTCTCCACCGTGCCGGCGTCGCGCTCGGACGGATCAGCGGGCCGGTGCGGCCTCAGCAGCCGGCGGGCGGGATCTCGGTCTGGGGCTCGACCAGGCCCCGGGACTCCAGCTCCGCGAGCAGGGCCGACGCGGTGGGGATGTCGGTGATCAGCTCCTTGAAGTAGCCGGCGCGGGCGGCGACGAGGATGCTGCGCACCTTCTGGACGCCGTGGGCCACCGCGATGCTGTTCGGCACCTTGCGGAGCAGCTCCAGCGGGATCGTGACCTGGCGCTCGATGCCGTCGAACGGCACGAGCTCGCCGTCGTCGTCGAACCAGCGGGTGCAGACGTCGCCCGCCGCCGCGCGCACCTGGTTCGCCGGGACGAACGAGGGCATGGTCGAGCGCGTGGCCGGCGGGGCGCCGACGCCCATCAGGATGCACTGGGCGTTCTCCCAGAGCTCGAACACGCGGCGGGTGGCGTGGTCCTCCACCAGGCACTCGTGCAGCTCCGGGCCGGGCAGGGCCGGGGCGTAGAGGAAGACGGGCGTGCCGCCGACCTTCGCCGCGATCTGGCGGCTGAGCTCGTTGGTCTGGTACCAGGGCTCGACCTCGTCCATGCCGCCGACCGTCGGGCAGACGACGACGCCGGGCAGGTTCGGCAGGGGCGCCTGGGCGGCCTCGTAGACCGCGCTGCCCGAGGAGATCAGCAGGACGTCACCGGGCCGCAGGTGCGCCTCGGCCAGCGCGGACGACAGCGCGGGCGCCAGCGAGACCGCCGGGGACGTGCGCGCCATGTACGGGGCGACGCGCACCGACTTCAGCCCCAGCGCACCGGCGATGCGCCCGCCCAGGTCCGCGCCGTTGCCGACCACCGGCGAGATGACGTCGATCCGCACGATGCCCACCCGCCGGGCCTCCGACAGCAGCCGGCTCACCGTCGCCCGGCTCATGCCCAGGTGGTCGGCGATCTCGGCCTGAGTGGCGTCCTGCAGGTAGTACAGCGAGGCGGCCGAGTACATGAGATCCGGGGTGAAGCGGCCGTCCTCGGACCGCTGCCCGTCCCGTCGCGATCCTGACTGCATGGTTCCCCGCTCCCCTCCACCCGCCGGCACAGCACCCTACTTGCAGACGAAATCGATGCACAATTGTCACGAACATACGTTCTGGACAGCATCCACGTCAGCACCTACTGTGACGGCGATTACCGGCACAGTCTCGCCGACGAGGAGGTCCCGTGCGACCCGAGATCGTGCCTCCTCCTTCGATTCCCCGTCGCACTGGTGCACTATTCGTCCTTCCGGATAATTCCCGCCCCTGAGCGGCCCCCACGACGGGGCCCGGCGGCCAGGACGGTCACGGCCCCCGTCCCCCGTCCCGTTCCGACCAGCCCCGACCGTGCCGGGCCCCTGGAGCAGCAAGATGTCGAGCAGCCAGATGTCGAGCACCCCGATCCCGAGCAGCGAGACCGCGGGCAGCCAGGTCCCGGGCCGGCGCACGTCGCCGACCCGGCCCTCCCCCAGGCGTTTCCGCCTGGTCGTGGCCGCGCTCGCGGCGGCCCTGGCCGTTCTCATGCTGCTCAACACCAAGTTCCTCACCCCGGACGAGGTCGCGCGGATCGCCCCGAAGCCGTTCGACCCGGCCCAGACCGCCGCGGACCTGTGGAGCAGGGCGCAGGGCGAGCTACCGGGCCAGGCGGCGCCGCTCGGCGAGGTCGTCACGGCCTTCCAGTCCGACCTCAAGGCCGCGGCGCAGAAGTACAAGGCCGTGCAGCCGAACGAGAACGCCTACGTCTTCCCGGTGAAGCTCACCGGAACGGTCACCGAGGCCACGCCGAACGGGGCGAAGCTGCAGGTCGACGGGGTGCCCGCGGAAACGCCGGTGTCCATGGCGCTGGGCCCCGGCCTCAACGGCGCGGTGGTCCGCGACGGCGAGGGCTTCAAGTTCGCCCAGGCCCCGGGGCAGACGGACTTCCAGTTCGTCGGCGACGAGCTCAAGAAGCTGATGGGCGCCGAGGTCGCGAAGCTCGGCGACCCGGCGGGTCTGCAGGGCAAGAAGGTCGAGGTCGTGGGCGTGGTCGGGGTGAACGGCACGGGGAAGTCCGTCCCGCGCCCGAAGCCCGTCGCCGTCCAGCCCGTCAGCGTGGCGGCCCCGTGACCGGGCCGGCGAGCCGACCGGCGGGACGCGAGGGGGTGCGATGAGCGCCGACACGGCGGCCGCGCCGGCGCCGGCGGGGGCCGACGACGAGGTCGTGCTGCGGGCGGTCGACGTGGTCAAGACCTACGGCGTCACCCGGGCGCTCAAGGGCGTGAACTTCGAGGTCCGCCGGGGCAAGGTCACGGCGCTGTTCGGGGAGAACGGCGCCGGCAAGTCGACGCTGATGAAGATCCTCTCCGGGGTGGAGCAGCCGACGGCCGGGCAGCTCGTCCTCGACGGCGAGCCGGTGACCCTCGCCTCCACCAGCGACGCCGTGGCGCGCGGGATCTCGATCATCCACCAGGAGCTCAACCTCTGCGCGAACCTCAGCGTCCGCGACAACGTCTTCATCGGCCGCGAGCTGCGGACGCGGGCGGGCACGGTCGACTACGCGAC
>DASVUG010000281.1:0-2427 GCA_036387155.1 Pseudonocardia sp.
GCGCGGCACCAGCTCCTCGATGTCGTCGGCGATGCCGTCGTAGCGGGTGGTGGTGACGGCCAGCTGCGGGCGCCACCGGTCGAGCTCGGCCAGCACCGCGGCGCGCTCGCGCCCGCGCTCGGCCCGGACCACCTCGCTCACCGCCGGGTCGTGGAGCAGCAGCTGGTCGCCGGGGGCGTGGGTGACGACGCTGAGCCGGGCGCGGGGGTGGCGGCGGCGCAGCGCGTGCACCGCCGGCAGGGCCATGACGAGGTCACCGAGCCCGCCGAGGAGGTCGACGAACAGGATGCGGTCCACCGGGTCGCGGTCAGCCACGGCGTCCCCGACCGCGGCGGCCGCCCTCGTCGGCGGTGCGCAGCACCTCCGCGTAGACGGCGCGGTGCGTCGCGGCGATCTCCGCCCACGAGCGGCCCGCCATCAGCGCGGCCCCGCCGGCGGCCACCCTGCCCCGCAGCGCGTCGTCGTCGAGCAGCCGGGTGAGGCCCTCGACCAGCACGAGCGCGTCGCGGACCCGCGGGGCGACCACCACCGACGCGCCGTCGACCAGCTCCGGGTCGGGCGGGTCGGCGGCGGTGACGAGCGTGGGCAGGCCGTGGGCGAACGCCGACAGCAGCGCGCCGCTCTTCAGGGTGGCGCCCGCGGTGAACGGGAAGGCGGCGACGTCGGCGGCGTGCAGCGCCGCGGAGACCTCCCTGGCCGGCAGCCGCCCGGTGATCGTCACGTGCGGGGCGACGCCGCAGGTGCGCGTCCACGCCGTGAGCTCCTCGCGGAAGGCGCGCGCCTCGTCCTCGGGCAGCGCGAGGGAGGTGAACCCGCCGAGGACCAGCAGGTGCAGCCGGTGGCGGCCGGCGCCGCGCAGCCGGGCGAGCGCCTCGATCAGGTAGCGCAGCCCCTTGACCGGGTGGACGAACCCGAAGAACGCGACGACCTGCGCGTCGGCGGGCACGCCGAGCCGGTGGCGGGCGGCGACGCGCGCGGCCTGGTCGCCGGCGGCGGCGGGGCACAGGTCCGGCACGTTCGGCGCGAGCGGCACCCGGACGGCCCGGCGGCCGAGCCGGTCGGCGACGACGCGGGCGTGCCCGTCGTTGGTCGTGATCAGCGTGCAGCTGCGGGGGGCGAAGCGCCACGTCTCGCGGTCCCACAGGCCGGCCCGCTCCAGCGGGCGCCACACCGCGCCCGGCACCCACCGCGGGGCCGCCCACCAGCCGTACTCGTGCAACGTGGTGACGAACGGCAGCCCGCGCACCCGGTCGGGCAGCAGCCCCGGCCGGGCCGAGAACCCGAAGGCCGACGGCGCGAACTGGACGTGCGCGACGTCGGGCGCCACGGCCCGCAGCCGCTGCGCCGCCTCCGCGACCCCGGCGACCGGCACCGGGACGACCTCCTCCCCCGCCGCGGTCAACGCGGCGGACAGGTGTCGGACGTAGTCGGCCACGCCGTCCCGCTCGGGGTCGGCGCGCCCCTGCACCATGGCGATGCGCACGGCGCCAACTTCCCATCCGCCCGACGGGCACAAACCGCGGGCCCACGTCACGGCCTCGATCGGGCTGCCGCGCACCGCCGGCAGGGTGCGGACGGTGGCGCTACCGGCGGGCCGACGCCGCCGGGGCGTGGACGTCGACGGCGATCCGAGCGGGCCCGCCCGGGTCGGTCACGGCCTGCACCGCCTCCGGCGCGGACCCGGGACGGGGCAGGCGCACGGTGAACACCGCACCCAGCTCGTTCGCGACGTCGATCGACCCGCCGAGGCGGTGCACGGCCTGCGCCACCAGCGCCAGCCCGATGCCGCGGCCCAGGGGGCGGTCCGTCGGCTTGGTCGTCCAGCCGCGCTCGAAGGCGTGCGTGGCGGCGTCCGGCCCGAGCCCCGGCCCGCTGTCGGCCACGACGACCTCCAGCTCCTCGACGCCGTCCACCACGACGGTCCCGGCCTCGAGGCGGACCCAGCGCCCGCCCGCGGGCGCCGTCCCGTCCGCGGCGGCGTCGACCGCGTTGTCCAGCAGGTTGCCCACGATCGTGACCAGGTCGCGCGGGTCCGCGACGCCGCAGGGCACCTCGACGTCGTCGTCCACCCGCAGCTCGACGCCCCGCTCGCCCGCCTCCGCCGCCTTGCCGAGCACCAGCGCGGCCAGCTCCGGCTCCCGGACCTGGTTCACGACGAGGTCGGTGAGGTGCTGGGCGACGGCCAGCTCGGTGGCGGCGAACCGGAGCGCGTCGTCGGGGCGGCCCAGCTCGATCAGCGAGATCACCGTCTGCAGCTGGTTCGCCGACTCGTGGGCCTGCGCGGACAGCGCCTCGGCGAAGCCGCGGATCGTCTGCAGCTCGCTGACCAGGGCCCGCAGCTCGGTGTGGTCGCGCAGCGTGACGACCGTGCCCAGGTGCTGGCCGGCCCACCGGGCGGCGGCCTGGCTGACCACGACCACGCGGGCG
>DASVUG010000282.1:0-2108 GCA_036387155.1 Pseudonocardia sp.
GGCCACCCGCGGGTCGGCCGCGGTGCGCTTGTCCACCTCGCCGGCGAACACCACGGCCGCCGCCGGCGCCCCGCCGATCACCGACGCGTACGACCCCTCCACGGCCGCGACCTCCATGCCGTCGTTCAGCGTCCCGGAGAACACGACGAAGGCCCCGCCGTGGTAGCGGGAGATCACGCAGAACACGATCGGCCCGTCGAAGTTGACGACCGCCCGGCCGATCTCGGCGCCGTTCTCCAGCTGCAGCGCTCGCAGCGACTCGGGCGAGCCGTCGAAGCCCGACAGGTTCGCGAGCACCACCAGCGGCCGGTTCCCGCTCGCCGCGTTGATCGCCCGCGCCGTCTTCTTCGACGACTTCGGGAACAGCGTCCCCGCCGTGAAGGCCGTCGGCCCGTCCACCGACGTCGGGCCGCGGCGGGGCAGCGGGCGCGACTCCACACCGATCAGCGCGACCGGGTGCCCGCCGAGGTGCGCGTCGTACACGACGACGTTCTCGGCGTCGAGCATGTCCACCCAGCGCTCCAGGGGCGGGTGGTCGGCGTCGATGACGGCGCGCAGCACCGAGCGGACGTCGAACGGCTTCTTGCGCTCCGGGTTCGTCGCCGCGCCGAAGATCTCCCCGACGGTGGCGAACTCGCCGCCGGCGTGCGGGGCGGTGGCGACGTCGCGGTCCACCGGGTCCGCGGTCGGGGCGGGCCGCGGGAAGCGCTCGCCCGGCGCCTTGTAGGTGTGCGCGTAGTGGGCGAGCAGGACGTCCACGGCGCCGGACAGGTCCGGGGCCCAGTACTGGGCCTGCCCGTTCGGCCCCATGATCCGGTCGTAGCCGCCGATGCCGAAGTTGTCCTCGGCCGAGACGCCGCCGGAGTAGTCCAGCGACTGCTTGCCGGTCAGCACCATCGCCGAGTCCGGCGTCATCACCAGGATGCCCTTGGTGTGCATGAGCATCGTCGCCTCGGCGTTCCAGTACGGCTGGGCGCCGACGTTGATCCCCGTGACGACGACGTTGATCTCGTGGCCGGCCTGGGTGTGCTCGATCAGCCCGCGCAGCACGCGGGAGATCCAGTCCATGTTCTCCGTGCCGGAGTCCATCGCGATCTTCGCGCCGGCCGACACCGCGAACCACTCGACCGGGCAGCCGAGCTCCCGGGCCAGCGCCAGCGCCGCCAGGACGCGGCGGCACTCGGGCGCGGCGATGGCGCCCAGTGCGCGGGTCGGGTCGCCGATCAGGACCACCCGCGTCATGCCCTCGGGGTAGCGCTCGGTGACGGTGGTGACGGTGCCGAGGACGAGGTTCGCCGTGTTGCGCCCCGGCGGCCGGTCGACCGGGACCGCCACGCCCACCGGGCCGTTGCGGTCCGCGCCGGCCTCCTCGTGGTCGAGGTCGTACTCGACGAAGCGGCCCGGC
The DNA here is from genome assembly GCA_036387155.1 of Pseudonocardia sp. GTDB lineage: Bacteria > Actinomycetota > Actinomycetes > Mycobacteriales > Pseudonocardiaceae > Pseudonocardia. Next base: position 1,406 of record DASVUG010000282.1, read on the forward strand.
GCGCCCCCGGCGTCGGGGTTGCGCTCCAGCATCGGCACCAGCTCGTAGGGGTAGACCGCGCCGCGCCGCCGGGCGCGGATCACCTTCTGGGCGTAGGCGTCCAGCTCGCGCAGCGGGTGCCGCGGCGGGGCCGTGACCCGGACGGTGAGCCCCGCGCCGGGCGGGCGCGACAGCCGCAGCAGCAGCTCCGTCGGCTCGGCCCCGCCGGGCCCGCGGCCCGGCGGCACGGCGTAGCCCGACGCCGCGGCGAGGGCGGGCGCCAGCCGGAACTGCAGCAGGATCTGCTCCAGCCCCAGCCCCTCGGTGCGCGGCGCCAGCCGGCTCACGACGGCGTCGAACTCCTCCAGCGGCAGGTCCACCACCGGCCAGACGTAGAGCAGCACGCGGTTCCAGTCCGAGCGGGCGTCGGTGCCGGCCGGGTCGGTCTGGCTGGCCGCGCGGGCGGCACGCAGCGCGTCCAGGCAGGCGTCGAGCACGTGCTCGAGCTGCGGCAGCGCGCGGACCCGGCCCCGCTCGTCGCGGACGGCGGTGAGGTCGCGGACGTCGGACAGGGCCACGAGCCGCCGGTCGTCGGGCACGTTGCGGCCCACCGCCCGGAACAGGTGCACGTCGATCGGCGACGGCAGGCGCGTCAGCGTGAAGTCGCGCAGCCGCCACACCCCCAGCCGCTCGGCGACCATCGGGTGCAGCCCGCGCAGCGTGC
>DASVUG010000283.1:0-13513 GCA_036387155.1 Pseudonocardia sp.
CGTCGACTACTGCCGCGAGCACGACATCCGCGCGATCGTCAAGGGCCTGCGGGCGGTCACCGACTTCGACTACGAGCTGCAGATGGCCCAGATGAACCAGCGGCTCTCCGGCGTGGACACGCTGTTCATGTCCACCAGCCCCGAGTACAGCTTCGTGTCCAGCTCGCTGGTCAAGGAGGTCGCCACGTTCGGGGGCGACGTGGCGCACCTGCTGCCCGAGTCGGTGCACCGCCGCCTGCTCGAACGGATCCGCGAGCGCGCGTAGCCCGGTCGCGGCCGGTCGGATCGGATCCCCTGTCGAACGTGGGCACTCGCGCTGTCGAACGTGCGCACTCGCGCTGTCGAACGTGCGCACTCGCGCTGTCGAACGTGCGCACTCGCGGGGAGGACACGCGGGTATGCGCAATCCGCCGTCCGGGGGTGATCGGGTGGGAGGATGCGGCGCGTGTACCGGGTCTTCGAGTCGCTCGACGCGCTGGTGACCGTCGTGGAGGAGGCGCGCGGCGTGCCGATGACGGGGAACTGCGTCGTGCCCCGCGGCGATGTGCTGGAGCTGCTCGACGACGTCCGCGAGGCGTTGCCCGGGGAGCTCGACGACGCCCAGGACGTGCTCGACCGCCGCGACGACATCGTGGGCGAGGCCGAGCAGGAGGCCGAGCACGCCCGCTCGACGGCGCTCGCCGAGGCGGAGCAGCTGACGGGGGACGCCCGGGCCGAGGCGGAGAGCACGGTGTCCGCGGCCCGCGCGCAGGCCGAGGAGCTGGTCGCGCAGGCCCGGCACGAGGCCGAGCGCGCGCTCGCCGACGGGCGCCGGCAGTACACCGACCTGGTCGAGCGGGGCCGCGCGGAGGCGGAGCGGCTGGTCGCGGCGGGGCGCGCCGCGCACGAGCGGCTGGTCGCGGACGGGCGCGCCGAGCAGGCGCGGCTGGTGGCGCAGGCCGAGGTGGTGCGCGCGGCGACGGCCGAGGCGGCGCGGATCGTCGACGTCGCGGACGGCGAGGCCGAGCGGGCGCGCCGGGAGTGCGACGGCTACGTGGACGCGACGCTGGGGGAGCTGGAGGAGACCCTCGGCTCGGCGCTGCGCGCGGTGGGCCGCAGCCGGGCGCAGGTGTGGCGGGGCACCGCGACGCCCCGGTCGGCGGGCGCGTCCGTCCCGCCCGGCCGGTCGGGCACCGGCATGGACCTCATCGACTGACGCACCCACCGACGCACCGGCCACGCCGGGCGCCCCGCCGTCGTCGACGTCCCGCACCCCGCCCCGCGGACGGGCCTACCCTGGAGGCGTGAGCAAGCAGGAACGGCCCGGGCAGCGCCTCCACGAGAGGGCATCCCACGACAGGGCGCCCCACGACCGGGGGCGGCACGGCCAGGGGCACCCGGACCTCTCCAGCCCGTGGGTGTTCAGCACCCGCGAGCTGGGCCGCCGCGCCGGCGTGATGCGCACCGCCCACCGGGAGGTCTCCGCACCGCCCGCCGAGGCCCGCATCGGGCTGGACGTGATCGGCGTGCCCACGGGGGCCACGATCGAGGTCGACGTGCGGCTGGAGTCGGTCAGCGAGGGCGTCTACGTCTCCGGCACGGTGGCCGCGCCGCTCGTGGGCGAGTGCGCGCGCTGCCTCGACGAGCTCCGCGACGAGCTGACCGTCGAGTTCGGCGAGCTGTTCGCCTACCCCGACAGCGTCACCGACTCCACGACGGACGACGACGAGCTGCCCCGCGTCGTCGACGAGCACGTGGACGTGGAGCAGACCGTCCGCGACGCCGTGGTGCTCGCCCTGCCGCTGGCCCCGCTCTGCACCGAGGACTGCGCCGGGCTGTGCCCGGAGTGCGGCGGCCGACGGGCCGACCTCGGGCCCGACCACGGGCATGACACACTGGACCCCAGGTGGGCTGCGCTGCGTTCCCGCGCGTCCAACTCCTGACACCCGTACTACCGCAAGGAGATCCACCGTGGCCGTTCCCAAGCGCCGGATGTCGCGGTCGAACACGCGCTCGCGCCGGGCGCAGTGGAAGGCTGCCGCTCCCGTGCTCGTCGCCTGCGAGAACCGCGCCTGCCGCAAGATGAAGCCGCCGCACACCGCCTGCCCCACGTGCGGGACGTACAACGGCCGCCAGGTCGTCACCCCGGCCTGATCGTCCGCGTGGGTGAACACGGCCCGCTGGGGCCGGTGACCGACCGCGCTCCCCTCCTCGCCGCCCTCGGCGTCGGCCTCGACGAGGAGCTGCTGACGCTCGCGCTGACGCACCGGTCGTACGCGTACGAGAACGGCGGCCTGCCGACGAACGAGCGGCTGGAGTTCCTCGGCGACGCCGTCCTCGGCGTCGTCGTCACCGAGCGGCTGTACCGGGACCACCCGGACCTGCCGGAGGGTCAGCTCGCCAAGCTGCGGGCCAGCGTCGTCAACATGCACGCCCTCGCCGGCGTGGCGGCAGGGCTGGGCCCGGACGGGCTGGGCGCCCACCTCTACCTCGGCCGCGGCGAGGAGCTGACGGGCGGCCGGTCCAAGACGAGCATCCTGGCCGACGCCACCGAGGCCCTGATCGGCGCGGTGTACCTGGCCCACGGGCTGGAGACGGCGCGCGCGACGGTGCACCGGCTGTTCGACGCGCTGCTCGCCGCCGCGCCGCTGCTGGGCGCCGGCCTGGACTGGAAGACCAGCCTGCAGGAGCTGACGGCGGCGGCGGACCTCGGCGTGCCCGAGTACCGCATCGCCGAGGAGGGCCCGGACCACTCCAAGCTGTTCACGGCCACCGCCGTGATCGGGGGTCGGTCGCTCGGCTCGGGCGACGGGCGCACCAAGAAGGAGGCCGAGCAGAAGGCCGCCCGCCTGGCGTGGCAGGCCCTGACGGCCGAGGCGGCGGCGGGGGACCCGGCCGGCCGCACCGCCCGGTAGCGGCCGTCCGTGCCCGAGCTGCCCGAGGTCGAGGTGGTGCGGCGCGGCCTCGCCGACCACGTGCTGGCGCGGCGCATCGCCCGCGTCGAGGTGGCCCACCCGCGCGCGGTGCGCCGGCACGTCGAGGGGCCTGACGACTTCGCCGCCCGCCTCGCCGGTCGCACGGTGACCGCGGCCCGCCGGCGCGGCAAGTACCTGTGGCTGGAGCTCGACGGCGACCCGTCCGGCCCCGACCCGTCCGGCCCCGACCCGTCCGGCACCGATGCGTCCGCGGACGCCCTGCTCGCCCACCTCGGGATGAGCGGGCAGATGCTCGTGGCGGGCGGCGACCGGGTCGACGAGAAGCACCTGCGGATCCGGATCGTGTTCGACGACGGTGGCCCGGAGCTGCGGTTCGTCGACCAACGCACGTTCGGCGGGCTGTCGCTGCACCCGCTGGTGCCCGCCTCGGCGGGCCGACCGTCGGACACCTCGGCGCGCCGACCGTCCGGTGCGGCGGGCGGCGGGCTGCTGCCGGCCCCGATCGCGCACATCGCGCGGGACCCGATGGACCCGGCGTTCTCCCTCGACGACGCGGTCGCCGCGATCCGCCGCCGCCGCACCGAGCTCAAGCGGGCGCTGCTGGACCAGACGGCGGTGTCCGGGATCGGCAACATCTACGCCGACGAGGCCCTGTGGCGGGCCCGGCTGCACGGGGCGCGGCCCACCGAGCGGCTCACCCGCGCGCAGGGCCGGACGGTGCTGACCGCGGCGGCGGAGGTGATGGACGAGGCGCTGGCGCAGGGGGGGACGTCGTTCGACGCCCTGTACGTCAACGTCAACGGCGCGTCCGGCTACTTCGACCGGTCGCTGTCGGCCTACGGGCAGGCGGACCGCCCGTGCCGGCGCTGCGGCACCCCGATCCGCCGCGAGCCGTTCATGAACCGCGGGTCGTTCTCCTGCCCGCGCTGCCAGCCCCGGCCCCGCGCCGCCCGCGGCTGACCGGGAGATCCGGGCCGCAGGACCGCCTTGCCGGTACTGCGCACTGCGTAGTACTGTGCGGCGCGCAGTAAGGGAGGCCCGTGGACACCAGCCAGCTGCTCAAAGGGGTGCTCGACCTCGCCGTGCTCGCGGTGCTCGCCAAGGCCGACGGCTACGGCTACGAGGTCGTGCGCGCGCTGCGCGCGGCCGGCCTGCAGGACGTCGGCGACGCCTCCGCGTACGGCACGCTGCGCCGGCTCTACGGCGCCGGGCTGCTCACCTCGTACGTGGTGCCCAGCGAGGAGGGCCCGCACCGCAAGTACTACAGCCTCAACGACCTCGGGCGTGCCCGGCTCGCGGAGGCGACGGCGCAGTGGCGGGCCTTCGCCACGACGATGGACGGTTTGGTGGGAGCGGTGTGAACGCCGGCAGCGACGCGGGGACGAACACGGTGGGGTCCGGCGGGTCGACGACGGCCGCGTACGGGGAGCCGGCGGTCGAGCGGTACCTCGCCGGCCTGCGCGCCGCCCTGGCCGACCTGCCCCCGGGCGAGCTCGCCGAGATCGTCGACGACGCCCGCGAGCACCTGCGCGAGGTGGCCGCCGAGCTCGGCCCGGGACCCGACGGGGCGCAGCCGGCCGATCTGGAGGCGCGGCTCGGCACGCCCGCCGCCTACGCGGCGGACCTGCGCGCCGCGGCCGGGTACGCGCCCGCCCCGGCCGTCGCCCCGCCACCCCGCCGGATCCGCGGCGGGGTGGCCCTCGGCCTCCTGGTGCTCGCCACCGTCGTCGTCCTGCTGGCCGCGGTGGCCGTCCCGGAGGCCGCGGTCCTGGTCGGGCTGCCCGTCGCCCTGGTCGGGTTCCTGTTCGTCGTGCGGCGCGGGCCCCGGGTTCCGGACGTCGCGGCGCTGGCCCCGGTGCGGGCGCTGCGCGCCGCCGTCCCGCGGCCGGACGCCCCGGGCGGCCGGATCGTCGGGTTCCTGGCGAGCCTGCAGCCCGCCTGGTGGGTGCTGCGGGGCCTCGTCGGCGCACAGCTCCTGGTGTCGGTGTTCGGGGGCGGGGGCGGGGTGGCGCCGGTCCTGCTGCTAGCGCTGGTCGCCGTCCCGGTGTCGGTGTGGCTGGGCCACCTCAGCCGGCGCGACCGGCGCTGGCTGTGGGCGGTCGTGCCGCTCAACGCCCTCGCGGCCGTGCTCGCGACGAGCGCCCTGACCGCGCTGCCGCGTCCGGACGCCGACCCGTCCCCGGCGGACGTCGACGCGCAGACCTACCCGACCGGGCTGGTCCAGGACGGCATCCCGGTCCGGGACCTGCGTCCCTTCGACGCGAACGGGGCGCCGCTCACGGGCGTCCACCTGTTCGACCAGGACGGCCGCAGGATCGTCACGCTCGACGACTGCGACGACGGCGTCCCCCCGACGACGCCGCCCGCCGTCGCCTACCCGCGCGGCACCCGGGTGTACGACGACGCGACCGGCCGCTGCGTCGTGCAGCCGCCCGTGCCGCTCGTCGTCACCGTGCCCACGAGCGGCGCCCCCTCGTCCACGGCACCGTCCGGCGGGCCGACCGCGGCGCCGTCCGACGGGCCGGGCCCGGGTACGGCGGCCACACCCGCACCGTCCGCCGGCCCGACGGCGGGTCCGCCGCCGACGACCGTCCCGCCCACTGCCCCGACCACCACCGCCCCGCCCGCCACGGCCCCGCCCGTGACCGCGCCGCCCCCGGGCTGAGCGCCGGCGCGGGTCTCCCGGGGCCACGTCCGGGGTGGGGACCCCGGGCGTGGCCCTCGGGCCGGGCCTACAGCCAGCCGCGGCGCTTGAACACGACGAACAGCGTCAGGCCGAGGAGCACCATCAGCAACAGTGAGAACGGGTAGCCGAACCGCCAGGCCAGCTCGGGCATGTGCTCGAAGTTCATGCCGTAGATACCGGCGACGAGCGTCGGCGCGAACAGGATGGCCGCCCACGAGGAGATGCGCTTGACCTGCTCGTTCTGCTCGAAGCCCGCCTCGGTCATGCGGGCCATCTCCTCGTTCTGCCGCTGCGCGACGAGCGTGCCGTTCACCGTGACCAGGTTGGCCAGGAGCGCCCGGTAGTTCTCCACGCGCTCCAGCACCCGAGTGGCGTGGTCCTCCACGTCGCGCATCCGGCGGCGCAGCTCCACGTCGCTGTGCTCGCCGTTCTTCCCGAAGCGCCAGCGCATCTGCGCGAAGATGTCGCGGAGCGGTTCGACGGCCCGGTGGAAGGCGATGACCTCCCGGGTGAGCTGGTAGATCCGCTTGGACACGCCGGTGTCGCCGTTGAAGACCTGTTCCTCGATCTCGTCGATGTCGACCTGCAGGCCCTGCAGCACGGGCAGGTAGTCGTCGACGACCCGGTCGAGCACGCCCCACAGCACCGCGTACGGGCCGTGGGCCAGCAGCTCGGGCTCCTCCTCCAGGTGCTTGCGCACCAGCGCGAGATCCGGCTCTTCGGCGTGCCGGACGGTGACCGCGAAATCGGGCCCGAGGAACAGGTGCAGCTCGCCGAGCTGGATCACCTCGACCGGATCGACGTAGCGGGCCGGGCGCAGCACGACGAAGGTGGTCTCGCCGTAGCGCTCCAGCTTGGGCCGCTGGTGCTGGTTGACCGTGTCCTCGACGGCCAGCTCGTGCAGCCCGAACTCGTGGGCGACGGCGTCGATCTCGTGGCGGTCGGGGCGCAACATGCCGATCCAGGCGAAGCTCCGGCCGCCGTCCGGGCAGGTGCGCAGCGCGGCGAGAGCGGTGTCGAGCGACGGGGGCGCCAGCTTGCGCCGACCGTCGACGTAGATCGCGTTGTCCACCACCGACACCGGCCCCACCTCCTCCGGCGAGGGTAATCGCGGCCCTGTGCCGGCACCGCCCCCGGTACGCGGACTCAGGACGCCCGGCCGTGGCGGGGGTCCGCGGGCCCGGGGTCCTCGTGTCGCACCCGGCGGCGCTCCTCCGCGTGGCGGTGGGTCTCCCAGGCGACCGACCCGCAGAGCACCGCGGTCAGCACGGCGAGGGTCACCAGTGCGGGGACGTGCACGGCCACGGCGGTCAGCGCGAGCAGGGTCGACGCGGCGGCAACTCGGACCCGGGAGACGGACCCGGTCATCCGCGCGACGAACCCCGTGTGGGCGAGCAGGTACAGCGCCGCCCCTCCGTAGAGCGCCGCGAGCGGAACGCCGTACACCGGATCCGTCAGCGTGTGGCCCTCGTCGCCGGCGACGTGACCGAGCACCTTCTTCAGGCCCAGCGCCATCATGATCACACCGATGACCATCGGCAGGTGCAGGAACGTGTACCCGTCGCGAGCCAGGGCGATCCGCCGGGCTCCTCGCGCCGCGGTGAGTGCCCGCTCGGCCCGCAGCGCGTCGACGTCGAAGTAGACCCACCACAGGGCCCCGCTGACGGCCAACCCGAGAGCCGACGCCAGCACGACGGGCCAGGAGACCGGCAGGGCGGCGACCCCGATGCCGACCGCCACGATCGACTCGCCCAGCGCCACCAGCACGATCAACCCGTGGCGCTCGGCGAAGTGCACCGTCGACCGCAGCCGCCAGCGGGTTCCGGCGAGTCGGGTGCCCACGTAGTCCCCGAGCATCGCGGCGACCCACAGCAGCATCTGGGTCGTCCCGGTGGTCAGGGCGGCGACGGACAGGAGAGCCGTCCCGACGACCACGGAGGGGACGAAGCGCTGCACCTGCCGGCGGAGCTGCGCGTCGCTCCCGCTCGCCGCCCAGAACAGGGCGAGGTGCACCGCGCGCACGCACAGGTAGGCCAGCGCGAACACGACCGGACCGGACAGGCCGCCTGGCAGGTCGTCGAAGGCTTCCGGAATGGCGATCGCGGCGACGAACACCGCGGCCATCGCGACGAACATCCCGAGCCGGACCACGCCCTCGTCGGTGCGGACGACGTTGCCCAGCCAGGAGTAGCCGACCCAGCACCACCACATCACGGCCAGGACGAGGACGCCGCGGACCGCCTCGGTGACGGTCGGGTCGTCGGCCATCCGACCGGTGACGCTGGTGAGCGCGAAGACGAAGACGAGGTCGAAGAAGAGCTCGAGCGGGGTGACCGAGGCGCGCTCTCCCGCGGCCTGCGCGTTGGCCCGTTCCGGTGCTGCCACGTGCGCTCCTGTCGTTCGGCTGTTCACCACCCGCTCCGGTGCCGCGCCTCAGACCCCCACCGCGGCGAGGACGGCCTGCGCGACCTTGCGGCCGGAGTACTGCTGCTGCCCGGTGATGAGCCGCCCGTCGCGGACGGCGAACGCCTTGAACAACCCGGCGCTGACGTAGTTCGCCCCGCGGTCCCTGAGCGCGTCCTCCAGCCGCCACGGCATGATCTCGACGCCTGCTGCCGCGTTCCCGAAGTCCTCCTCGACGTTGCTGAACCCGGTGACCGTGCGGCCCTCGACCAGGTAGGACCCGTCGGTCAGCCGCAGGTCGACCAGGGCGGCCACCCCGTGGCAGTACGCCGCGACGACCCGCTCCGACTCGTAGAAGGTGCGGATCGTGTCGTGGAGGTCGCGGTTGTCGCGGAAGGTGAACATCGGCGACTGGCCGCCGGCGACGAGGATCGCCTCGTACGGCGCGAGGTCCAGGTCCGCGAGCGCGGGGGTGTCGTCCAACCGGGCCGCCAACTCCGGCGTGCTGAGGAAGCCCATGCTGACGATGTCGTCCCGGGACCACTTCGAGTCGTCGCGCGGATCGGACAGGGCGTCGACCTCGACCCTGCCGCCGGCCGGGCTGGCGATGGTGACCTCGAAGCCGGCCTCGGCGAGCTCCAGGTAGGGGTGGGTCAGCTCCGCCGCCCAGAATCCCACCGGCCAACCGGTGTTGGCGGCCGTCGCCGGGTTGGCCACGACGATCAGTGCCCGACGGGGTCGGTCGCTCACGCGATCGGTCCGCGCGTGGTGGTCGGTGCCGCCGACGACGGCGGCCCGTGGGGCGGCGTCCCGGGAGCTCCCGGTGTTCTCGGCGCTGCTGGTCACGACCGCTCCGGTCCGGTCGTCATCCGGTGATCGCCACGTCGCTCGCGCGGCGCCCCCGGTCCGGTCGTCACCCGGATCGTGACTCGGGCCGCGCCGGAACCGGGCCGCGTGCGGGGTCCGCGGCACTGCCGGACCGGGCCGACGGACCGCACACCGCCGGCCACAGGGCGTCGACGACCCGCTCGGGCCAGTCCGGCGGAACGTTCCCGAACGCCAGGTGGTGGGCGTAGAGGCTGCCGACCAGCATCCCGGTCACGGCCTCGACGTCCAGCTCGGACCGGAGCGCCCCGGTCCGGATCCCCCGCTCGAGCACGCGGCCGAACCGGTGGCGCCGGGGAAGCGCCAGCCGCTCGCGGAACCGCGCGATCAGGCCGGGGGTCAGGTGCTCCTCGGCGAGGACCGTCCCCACCAGCGACATCCCGTGGGGCCGGGTGACCGAGACCTGGAAGTGGCGCAGCTCCGCGACCAGATCGGCCCGGATGTCGTCGGTGACCGGCCGGGGCTCGTCGACCTGCATCCCCGCCACCGCGCTGGTCGCCAGGTCCTCCTTGTTGCGGAAACGCAGGTACACCGACGGCCGGGTGGTGCCCGCCGCGCGGGCGACCGCGTCGATCGACAGGCCCTGGTAGCCGTGCTCGGCCAGGAGGTCCCGCGCCGCAGCCAGGATGCGCTCGCTGAGCGCCGAGTCCCGGCCTCGCGCGCCGGCCTGCACGGTCTTGCGCATGCCCCATCGTACCCACCCACCTTGACAGCCTCGTATAGCTTGACAGTGCTGTATAGCTTGACACTACTGTATAGGTCGGCGGCGGGACAACCCGCTTGCGACGTCAGCGGAGGACGGACACCTTGAAGATCATCGCCTACGACCGCTTCCGGCCCGGGGTCACGATGGAGACGATCGAGCCCTACCTGCCCGAGGAGGTCGCCAACGTGTGGCGGCTGTGGAAAGCCGGGATCGTGCGGGAGAACTACGCCCGCGCCGACGAGCCCGGGGTGGTGATCGTCTTCGAGCTCGACAGCGTGGAGGAGGCCCGGCGCTACGTCGCGGACTTCCCGCTGTCGCGGGCCGGCTTCCTGGAGTGGTCCTTCATCCCCCTGCAGGTCCCGCTCCCGCTGGAGAGCCTGATGGACCCCGGCGTCGACGTCGCCGAGCCCTACGACCGCACCGGCGTCGGCAGCTGACCGTCAGGAGGTCCCGCAGTGAGACGACCGCACACCACGGACATCCCGCGCACCCTCGACGAGGCGGTCGACGCCGGACCGCTCGCGTTGATCGTCTACGACGTGCAGGTGGGGATCGTCAACCAGCTCGCCGACGGACCTCGGGTGGTCGAACGGGTTGCCGACGTCCTGGACCTGGCCAGGTCCACCGGGATGACGGTCTGGTTCACCCGGCACATGTCGCTGCCCCTCGCAGAGGCCGGAGTGGCCGCCCTCCGCACCGCCATGGACTGGCAGCACGTCGACGACCCGGACGGCCTCACGGTCCCGTTCCCGCGGGACAGCCCGCAGTTCCAGATCGTGCCCGAACTGGCGCCGCGGTCCGACGAGGTGATCGTCGACAAGATCACGATGTCGGCGCTGGTCGGCACCTTCCTCGACATCGCCCTGCGCGACCGCGGGATCCGCACCTTCCTCATCGCCGGCATCGCCACCGAGGTCGGCATCGAACCCACCGTGCGCCACGCCTGCGATCTCGCCTACCTGCCCGTCGTGGTGACCGACGCCTGCGGGCACGGCAACGCCGAGGCCGCTCGTCGGTCCCTCGACGCACTGGCCTTCGCGGGCGGGTCCCTGCAGGTCGACACGCCCGCGCTGCGCACCGCCCTCGCCGCGGCCCCCGGCCGGTCCTCGACCCGCTGAAACCGGAGGTCGAACCATCGGGCGGAGCGACCCGTCCGGGCGGCGCCCCGGGGCGAGCGCGTGCGGACGTGCGCCGTGGATCCGGTCCCGCGGTGACCCGGTACCGTCGCAGCACTGTGGACGGCGACACCGGTGACCGCGTGCGCCTCACCGCGTGGGTGCAGGGCCGGGTACAGGGCGTGGGGTTCCGGTGGTGGACCCGCAGCAAGGCCCTCGAGCTGGGGCTGGCGGGCTCGGCGCGCAACCTCGACGACGGCCGGGTCGCGGTCGTCGCGGAGGGCGAGCGGGCGGCGTGCCGCGCGCTCCTCGACGCGCTGGGCGGCCCCGACGCGCCGGGGCGGGTCGACGGGATCGTGTCGCGGTGGGACGCCGCGCGCGGCGACCTGCACGGGTTCCACGAGCGCTGACCCGACCGGCCGGCGCCCGTTCGACCCCGCCGGTCGCCGTCGTCGACCGGAATCGTCGGACGGCCTCGGTACCCTCCCGGCGACCGGACGGGAGGGCCGTCCCGGGGAGGGTGCATGCATCTGAAGAGCCTCACGCTGAAGGGCTTCAAGTCCTTCGCCTCGGCGACGACGCTGCGCCTGGAGCCGGGCATCACCTGCGTGGTCGGCCCGAACGGCTCGGGCAAGAGCAACGTGGTCGACGCCATCAGCTGGGTCCTCGGCGAGCAGGGGGCCAAGGCCCTGCGCGGCGGGAAGATGGAGGACGTCATCTTCGCCGGCACCTCCGGACGCGCCCCGCTGGGCCGCGCCGAGGTGACGTTGACGATCGACAACACCGACGGCGCGCTGCCGATCGACTACTCCGAGGTCTCGATCACCCGGCGGATGTTCCGCGACGGGGCGGGCGAGTACGAGATCAACGGCTCGGCGTGCCGGCTGCTCGACATCCAGGAGCTGCTCAGCGACTCCGGCATCGGCCGCGAGCTGCACGTCGTGGTCGGCCAGGGCCAGCTCGACGCGGTGCTGCAGTCGCGCCCGGAGGACCGCCGCGCCTACGTCGAGGAGGCCGCCGGGGTCCTCAAGCACCGCAAGCGCAAGGAGAAGGCGCTGCGGAAGCTGGACGGGATGCAGGTCAACCTCACCCGGCTGACGGACCTGACCGCCGAGCTGCGCCGCCAGCTCAAGCCGCTGGGCCGCCAGGCCGAGATCGCCCGGCGGGCCCAGGCGGTGCAGGCCGAGCTGCGCGACGCCCGCCTGCGCCTCGCCGCGGACGACCTGGTGACGCTGCGGGGCGAGCTCGCCCGGGAGGAGGCGGACGAGGCGGCGGCCCGGGCGCGGCGCCGGGAGGTCGAGGAGGAGCTCGCGGTGGCCCGCGCCGAGCAGGAGCGGCTGGAGGCGGCGCTGGCCCAGGACGCGCCGCGGCTCGCGGCCGCGCAGGACACCTGGTACCGGCTCTCGACGCTGGCCGAGCGCCTGCGCGGCACGGTCGGGTTGGCCCGCGAGCGGGCGCGGCACCTCGCGGGGTTCGACGACGCCGGCGAGGCCCGGGGCCCGGCGCAGGACCCGGACGAGCTCGAGGCCGAGGCCGAGATCGTCGCCGAGCAGGAGGCCGAGCTGACCGACGCCGTCGTCGAGGCCCGCCGCGAGCTCGCCGAGGTGCTGGAGGAGCGGACGGAGCACGAGGCGGCGCTCACGGCCGCGGAGCGCGCGCACCTCGCCGCCGTGCGGGCCCTGGCGGACCGCCGGGCCGGGCTCGCGACGCTGGCCGGGCGGGCGGAGGCGCTGCGCACCGGCGTCGCCGCGAACGCCGAGGAGATCGAGCGGCTGTCCGAGGCGCTCGCCGAGGCGGACGGGCGCACCCGGTCCGCGCAGGAGGAGCTGGAGGCCGGGCGCGAGGCGGTCGGCGTCGAGGCCGACACGGACGCGGGCGCCGAGGAGCGGGTCGCCGCGGCCGCGCAGGCGGCCGAGGTGGCGCAGGCCCGGGTGCGGGAGCTCGTCGCCCAGGAGCGGGCGGCCGAGCAGCGGCGGGCGCACTTCGGGGCGCGGGTCGAGGCGCTCGCGGTGGGGCTGGCGCGCCGGGACGGGTCGGGCGCGCTGCTCGGCGACGCGGCCCCGCCGGGCGTGCTCGGCACGGTGCCGCAGCTGCTGGACGTCGCCGCCGACGCGCGGGCCGCGGTCGGCGTGGCGCTCGGGGAGCTGGCAGGGGCGGTGGCCGTCGCCTCGCCGGACGCCGCCGTGGCGGCGCTGGAGGTGCTGCGCGCCGCGGACGCCGGGCGGGCCGCGCTGCTGGTCGGGTCGGGCCCGGATCCGTCGGACCCGGATCCGTCGGACCCGGATCCGTCGGGCCCCTCGGGGTCGGAGGCGGCGGGGTCGGGCACGGTGGGGTCGGGCACGGTGGGGTCGGGCGCGCACGGGGCCGCGGCGGCGCCGCCGCCCGCGGGCCGGTGGGCCGCGGAGCTGGTCCGCGCCCCCGGCGAGCTGGCGGGCTCGGTGCGCCGGGCGCTCGCGGGCGTGGCCGTGGTGGACGACCTGGCCGCCGCCCGCGTCGTGGCGGCGGCCGGCTTCACCGCCGTGACCCGCGCCGGCGACCTGCTCGCCCCCGAGCGCGCGTCCGGCGGGTCGGGGGCGGCGGGCGGCGCGCTGGACGTGCAGGCCGCGGTGGACGAGGCGGTCGCGGCGCGGGACGCCGTGGACGAGGAGCTCGAGCGGCTGCGGCCCGCGCTCCAGGGCGCCCGGGACGAGGAGGCGGCGCGGCGGGCGGATCTCGCGGCTGCCCGGGAGGCGGCCGCGGCGGCGCAGCGCCGGGAGGCGGCCGCGGCGGCGCAGCTCGGGCGGCTGGAGCAGGTCGTGCGGTC
>DASVUG010000284.1:0-5047 GCA_036387155.1 Pseudonocardia sp.
GGACGTCGACGTCGTGCTGCCCAAGCGGCGGCTGACGGTCTTCACCGGGGTCTCCGGCTCCGGCAAGAGCTCGCTGGTGTTCGCCACCATCGCCGCCGAGTCCCAGCGGATGATCAACGAGACCTACAGCGCGTTCGTGCAGGGCTTCATGCCCACCCTGGGCCGGCCCGACGTCGACGTCCTCGACGGGCTGACCACCGCGATCGTGGTCGACCAGGAGCGGATGGGCGGCGACGTCCGCTCCACGGTCGGCACCGCCACCGACGTCGGCGCGCTCCTGCGGATCCTGTGGAGCCGCGTCGGGCGGCCCCACATCGGCTCGGCGAAGGCCTTCTCGTTCAACGTCGCGTCCATCAGCGGGTCGGGCGCCGTCACCGTCGAGAAGGGCGGCCGGACCGTCAAGGAGCGCCGGTCGTTCGAGATCGTCGGCGGGGCGTGCCCCCGGTGCGAGGGCCGGGGGACCGTCTCGGAGTTCGACCTGACGGCCCTCTACGACGACAGCCGGTCGATCGTCGAGGGCGCGCTGACGATCCCGAACTACACGGTGGACGGCTGGTACGGACGGATCTTCGCCAACAGCGGCTTCTTCCCCGGCGACGTCCCGATCCGGGACTTCACCCCCCGGCAGCTCGACGCGCTGCTGTACCGGGAGCCGACGCGGATCAAGGTGGACGGCATCAACGTCACCTTCGAGGGGCTCGTCCCGCGGATCCAGAAGTCGTTCCTGTCCAAGGACCGCGACGCCATGCAGCCGCACGTCCGGGCCTTCGTCGACCGGGCCGTGGTCTTCCGGACCTGCCCGGACTGCGACGGCACCCGCCTGTCCGCGCTCGCCCGGTCGTCGAAGATCCGCGGCCTGGGCATCGCCGACGCGTGCGCGATGCAGATCTCCGACCTCGCCCGCTGGGTCGCGGACCTCGACGAGCCCACCGTCGCGCCCCTGCTGGCGTCGCTGCGGCACACCCTGGACTCGTTCGTCGAGATCGGGCTGGGCTACCTGTCGCTGGACCGGCCGTCCGGGACGCTGTCGGGCGGGGAGGCGCAGCGCACGAAGATGATCCGGCACCTCGGGTCGGCGCTCACCGACGTCACCTACGTCTTCGACGAGCCCACGATCGGGCTGCACCCGCACGACATCCAGCGGATGAACGAGCTGCTCCTGCGCCTGCGGGACAAGGGCAACACCGTGCTGGTCGTCGAGCACAAGCCGGAGACGATCGCGATCGCCGACCACGTCGTCGACCTCGGCCCGGGAGCCGGGACGGACGGCGGACGGGTCGTCTTCACGGGCAGCGTCGACGGGCTGCGCGCCAGCGGGAGCATCACCGGCCGCCACCTCGACGACCGGGCGACGCTCAAGCCGGCGGTCCGCACCCCGTCGGGGGTGCTCCCGATCCGCGGCGCGGACCGCCACAACCTGCGCGCGGTCGACGTCGACGTCCCGCTCGGGGTCCTCGTCGCCGTCACCGGGGTCGCGGGCTCGGGCAAGAGCTCGCTCGTCCACGGGTCGCTGGCCGGGCGCGACGGTGTCGTCCTGGTCGACCAGGGCGCCATCAAGGGGTCGCGGCGCAGCAACCCCGCCACCTACACCGGCCTGCTCGAGCCGATCCGCAAGGCGTTCGCCGCCGCGAACGGGGTGAAGCCCGCCCTGTTCAGCGCGAACTCCGAAGGCGCCTGCCCGAACTGCAACGGCGCCGGGGTGGTCTACACCGACCTGGCGATGATGGCCGGCGTCGCGACGACCTGCGAGGTGTGCGAGGGCCGGCGCTTCGACGCGACGGTGCTGGAGTACCGGTTCGGCGGCCCGGACGGCGGTGGCCCGGACGGCGGTGGCAAGGACATCAGCGAGGTGCTGGCCATGCCGGTGGCGCGGGCCGAGGAGTTCTTCGGCGCCGGCGCGGCGCACGTCCCGGCCGCGCACCGGATCCTGCAGCGGCTCGTCGACGTCGGTCTGGGCTACCTGACGCTGGGCCAGCCGCTGACCACGTTGTCCGGCGGCGAACGCCAGCGGCTCAAGCTCGCCGTGCAGCTCGGGGAGAAGGCGCCGGGCGGGACCCCGCGGGTGTACGTGCTCGACGAGCCGACCACCGGCCTGCACCTCGCCGACGTCGCCCAGCTGCTCGCGCTGCTGGACCGGCTCGTCGACGCCGGCCGGTCGGTGATCGTCATCGAGCACCACCAGGCCGTGATGGCGCACGCCGACTGGATCATCGACCTGGGTCCGGGCGCCGGGCACGACGGCGGCCGGGTGGTCTTCGAGGGCACCCCGGCCGACCTCGTGGCGACGCGGTCGACGCTCACCGGCGAGCACCTGGCGGCCTACGTCGGTGCCGCGACCCCCACCGCCGCCCCCGCTCCGTCGACCCGATAATCGACGTTATGACAACACATCGCCGGTGACCCCTCCTGGGGGGCGACGCGCCGATCGACACCCCGTCCCCGCGACGGCACGGACCACGGGTGCTGCACCCGTGGTCTGTGCGGTGCCGCGCACCGCCACCCGCACGGCGGCGGCGCTCACGCCTCGCCGGACCGCGCCCACAGGTTGATGCCCGCGTCGACGGCGTGCTCGTCGATGCGGTCGAGCTCGGCGTCGTCGAAGTCGCGCCGCTCGAGCGCGCCGAGGCTGTCGTCGAGCTGGGCGACGCTGCTGGCCCCGATGAGCACCGAGGTGACCCGCCGGTCCCGCAGCGCCCACGCCAGCGCCATCTGCGCCAGCGACTGCCCGCGCTCCTGCGCGATCGCGTTCAGCGCGCGGACGTGGTCCAGGTTCTTCTCGCTGAGCAGGTCCGGCGACAGCGACGCGTCCCGCGCCGCGCGCGAGCCCTCGGGGATCCCGTCGAGGTACTTGCCGGTCAACATGCCCTGGGCCAGCGGGGAGAACGCGATGCAGCCGACGCCCAGCTCGTCCAGCACGTCGAGCAGCTCGTCCTCGATCCAGCGGTTGAGCAGCGAGTACGACGGCTGGTGGATCAGCAGCGGCGTGCCCAGCCCGTCCAGGATGCGGGCCGCCTCGCGGGTGCGGTCCGGGCCGTAGGAGGAGATCCCCGCGTACCGCGCCTTGCCGGAGCGCACGGCGGCGTCCAGCGCCCCCATCGTCTCCTCCAGCGGCGTCGTCGGGTCGAACCGGTGGCTGTAGAAGACGTCGACGTGGTCCAGGCCCATGCGGCGCAGCGACTGGTCCAGGCTCGACAGCACGTGCTTGCGCGACCCGCCGCCCTGCCCGTACGGGCCCGGCCACATGTCATAACCGGCCTTCGTCGAGATCACCAGCTCGTCGCGGAACGGGCGGAGGTCCTGGGCGAAGACCGTGCCGAAGTTGGCCTCGGCGCTGCCGTAGGGCGGGCCGTAGTTGTTCGCCAGGTCGAAGTGGGTGACCCCGCGGTCGAACGCCCGGCGCAGGATCGCCCGCTGGCTCTCCAGCGGGCGGTCGTCGCCGAAGTTGTGCCACAGCCCCAGCGAGATCAGCGGCAGGTCCAGCCCGCTGCGCCCGCAGCGCCGGAAGCGCCCACCCGGGGCGGCACCGCCCGACGGGGCGCCCCCGGCCTCGAAGCCGGCGTAGCGGTCGGGATCGGGCGCGTACGGCGGGGGCGTGGCCATGGCGGGATCCTGGCACCCCGCCGCGACCTACGCTGACCGGCATGCCTGCGCTCGACCCGACACCCGACGTCGCACCGGGCCGGGTGCCCACCGCCCGCGCGGCCCTGCGGCTGCTCGCGGCCGCCCTGGTCTGCGGGGCGGCCGTGCCGCTCTACGTGCTGCTGCACCGCCCGTCGGGCTACGCCCTGCTCGCCGCCGGGGTGGGCCTGGCCGCGGCGGTCGACCGCCACCTCGCCCGGCACCTGGCCCTGATCGCCGCGAGCCTGGTGATCCTCAGCACGATGTCGCTCGCCGCGGACCTGAGCAACGCCGGCATCGCGCGGTTCGCGGTCGTGCTCACCCTCGCCGTGGCCGTCCCGTACGTGACGCTGCGCCACGTCCTGCGCGAGGACGTCATCGCGTTCCCCTGGCGGACCGGCAGCCGCTGGAGCCGGTTCGAGTACACCTACCTCGCCGCCGTGGTGACCCTGGGCTACCTCGTGCTGCCCCCGTACTTCATCGGCTCGGGCTCCTACCGCAACTGGCCCACGGTCACCGAGCCCGACATGATCGCCCGGCTGTTCCTCGGCGTGAACGCCGTCGGCCTGTGGGACGAGCTGTTCTTCATCTGCGTGGTCTTCGCGCTGCTGCGCCGGCACTTCCCGTTCGCGCCGGCGAACGTCCTGCAGGCCGTGGTGTTCGTGTCGTTCCTGTGGGAGCTGGGCTACCGCAGCTGGGGCCCGGTGCTGACGATCCCGTTCGCGCTGCTGCAGGGCTACATCTTCGCCCGCACCCGCTCGCTGGCCTACGTCGTCACCGTCCACCTGTCGTTCGACCTGATCATCTTCATGATCCTGGTGCACGCCCACACCCCGACGCTGTTCGACGTGTTCGTCACCGCCCCGCGCTGAGCCCTCCCCCGGGCCCGCCCCGGACGGGGGCAGCCGTGCGGCATGCTGCACGGCGACCGCCGAGGAGGACCCGTGGCAGCGTCCGCTCCCCCACCCGCACCGGGGCCCGACGGGGCCGAGGGCCCCGCCCGGCTGCGCGACCTGCTCGGCCGGGCCGTCGCCGCGGGCATCCTGACCGCGGACCAGGCCGCTGCCGTCGCCGCACTGCCGGACCGACCGGCCGGGGACGCCCCCCGACGCCCGCCCGGCCGCCGGGGCGCGGTGCTGGCCGAGGTCCTCGGGTACGTCGGCGGCAGCCTGGCCGTCGCGGCCGCGCTGTTCCTCGGCGCCGAGCTGTGGGAGGAGCTGGGACCGTGGCCGCGCGTGCTGCTGCTGGCCGCCGTCGCGGTCGTGGCCCTGCTGGGCGGCGCGGCCCTCGGCGGACGCGACGGCGCGTCCGGGCGGCTCGGCGGGTTCCTGTGGGCCGTGACGGTCGTCGGGGCCGCCGCGGCGGCGGGGGTGGGCGCCGACGGCCTGCTCCGCGCCGAGGCGGGCACGTCCGCGCTGGCGGCCGCCGG
>DASVUG010000285.1:0-5195 GCA_036387155.1 Pseudonocardia sp.
CGCGGGCGCAGCTACCGGGAGCTGCCGCTGCGGCTGTTCGAGTTCGGGAGCGTGTACCGCTACGAGAAGTCCGGCGTGGTGCACGGGCTGACGCGGGCGCGCGGCTTCACCCAGGACGACGCCCACATCTACTGCACCCGCGAGCAGATGCAGGGCGAGATCCGCTCCCTGCTGCAGTTCGTGCTGGACCTGCTGCGCGACTACGGCCTCGACGAGTTCTACCTCGAGCTCTCCACCCGCAACCCCGAGAAGTCGATCGGCAGCGACGAGGACTGGGAGCTCGCCACGCAGGCCCTGCGCGACGCCGCGGAGGCCTCGGGCCTGGACCTCGTGCTGGACCCGGGCGGCGCCGCGTTCTACGCGCCCAAGATCAGCGTGCAGGCCAAGGACGCCATCGGGCGCACCTGGCAGCTCTCGACCATCCAGGTCGACCTCATGCTGCCCGAGCGGTTCGACCTGACCTACACCGCCGCCGACGGCTCCCGGCCGCGCCCGGTGATGATCCACCGAGCGCTGTTCGGGTCGATCGAGCGGTTCTTCGGGATCCTCACCGAGCACTACGCCGGCGCCTTCCCCGCATGGCTCGCGCCGGTGCAGGCGGTGGCGATCCCCGTCACGGCCGACCAGGTGCCCGCCGCCACGGAGGTCGCCGCGGCGCTGCGGGCCCGGGGCATCCGCGTCGAGGTCGACGCGGGCGACGACCGCATGCAGAAGAAGATCCGCACCCACACCCTCCAGAAGGTGCCGTTCCTGCTGCTGCTGGGCGCCCGCGACGCCGAGGCCGGGGCCGTCAGCTTCCGGTTCCGCGACGGCTCGCAGACCAACGGGGTACCGGTCGGGGTGGCGGTCGACGCGCTGGTCGACTGGGTGCAGCGGCGGGAGAACGCCTCGCCGACGGCGGAGCTGCTCGCCGTCCCGACGGCCGCGCCCGAACGCCCGGGACCGGCCGGGTGACGGGCGGGACGGGGCCCCCGGGCCCCGCGGTCGCCGGCGGACCGCGCCGCCCCGGTGGTGTCGACGGGGCGCGCCCCGACGACTTCCCGGCTGCGGGAGAGTACGTGCTGGAGCCCCGGGACGGCGTCGGGACGCCCGACCGGTTCCGCCGGCTCTGGACCCCGCACCGGCTCGCCTACATCACCTCGTCCACCGACTCCGCCGGGGACCAGGACTGCCCGTTCGACCGGATCCCGGGCCTGCCGGACGACGAGGGCCTGGTCGTGCACCGCGACGACGCCGTGTACGCGGTGCTGAACCTGCACCCGTACAACCCCGGGCACCTCATGGTGGTGCCCTACCGGCACGTCGCGGCGCTGGAGGACCTCGACGCCGCGGAGACCGCCGGGCTGATGCGCGTCACCCGCACGGCGCTGCGGGCGCTGCGCGCCGTGGCCGCCCCGCACGCGTTCAACGTGGGCCTGAACCTGGGCAGCGTGGCCGGCGGCTCGCTCGCCGACCACCTGCACCAGCACGTCGTCCCGCGGTGGGGCGGCGACGCGAACTTCATCGCCGTCGTGGGGCAGACGAAGGTGATCCCGCAGCTGCTGTCGGAGACCCGCGCGCTGCTGGCCGACGCGTGGCCCGCGGCCGCGCAGGCCGAGGCGGGGCAGGCCGGGGCGGGGCAGGCCGGGGCGGGCCGGGCCGCCGCCAGGCCCCCGGCACCCGCCGACGTCGCCGGGCCGGGCTCCGGCGGGTCCGGCCCGGCCCGGCGGTAGGCTGGCGGCACCGGTCCGTCCCGGACCGCCACCCGGGCAGGAGCGATGCTCAACCTCTTCCGCGCGCAGGTCTCCCGGGTCACCGACCCGGTCGGGCGCTGGCTGGTCACCCGCGGCGTCTCCCCGGACGCGGTCACCGTCGCCGGCACCGTGGGGACCGCCGCCTCCGCGATCGTCTTCCTCCCCGTCGGCCGGCTGTTCCTCGGCGCGCTGCTCGCCACGGTCTTCGTGCTGTTCGACATGATCGACGGGGCGATGGCCCGGGCCCGCGGGCACAGCACCCCGTTCGGGGCCGTGCTCGACTCCGTGTGCGACCGCCTCGCCGACGGCGCCCTGTTCGCGGCGATCGCCTGGTGGTGCCTGGTCAGCGGCCAGCGCGCGCTCGGCGTCGCGGCCATGGTCTGCCTGGTGGCGGGGCAGGTGATCTCGTACGTGAAGGCGCGGGCCGAGGGCGCCGGGCTGTCCGCCGACGGCGGGCTGGTCGAGCGGCCCGAGCGGCTGATCCTCGCGCTGGTCGGCACCGGGTTCGAGGGGCTCGGCATCCCGTTCGCGCTGGCCACGGGCCTGTGGCTGCTCGCGGCCGGCTCGGTGTGGACGGTCGGGCAGCGCATCGCCGCGGTGCACCGCTCCGCCGCCGCGGCCGCCCGGACCGCGTCCCCGACCGGGTCGCGGGACGCCGCCCCGTGACCGTCGCCGGTGCCCTCACCGACGCCGGCTACGCCGCCGGCTGGCGCCTGGTCCGGGCGCTGCCCGAGCCGGTGGCCCGCGGCGCGTTCCGGCTCGGCGCCGACGTCGCCGCCCGCCGCGACGGCCGCGGCGCACGGCAGCTGCGGGCGAACCTGCGCCGGGTCGTCCCCGACGCCGGGCCGGCGGAGCTGGACGCGCTGGTCCGCGCCGGGCTGCGCAGCTACGCCCGCTACTGGTGCGAGGCGTTCCGCCTGCCCACGATGGACCGCGGAGCCGTCCTGCGGCGGATGGACCCGCACGTCACGGGCATCGCACCGCTGTTCGACGCCCTGAGCCGGGGTCGCGGCGTCGTCGTCGCGCTGCCGCACAGCGGCAACTGGGACCTCGCCGGTCTGTGGTTCGTCGCGACCCAGGCGCGCCTGGGCCGGCCCGCCCGCTTCACGACCGTCGTCGAGCGGCTGCGCCCGGAGTCGCTCTTCCGCCGGTTCGTCGCGTACCGGGAGGGCCTCGGCTTCGAGGTGCTGCCGGCCGGCGGCGGCCCGGAGACCTACCGGACGCTGCTGGCCCGGCTGCGCGCCGGCGGGCTGGTCTGCCTGGTCGCCGACCGCGACCTCACCGCGTCCGGGATCCCCGTGACGCTCTTCGGCGAACCGGCGCGGCTGCCCGGCGGCCCGGCCCGGCTCGCCGCCGCCACCGGCGCACTGCTCGTGCCCGCCTTCCCGCACTTCACCCCGGACGGCTGGGGCGCCGCCGTCGGCGAGCCGGTCGACGTGGCGCGCGGAGCGGGACGGGCCGGGGTCGAGCGGGCCACGCAGGCGGTCGCGGACGCCTTCACCGCGATGATCGCCACGGCGCCGCAGGACTGGCACATGCTGCAGCGGGTGTTCACCGCCGACCTCGCCCCGCCGGCCGCCCCCGCTCCCTCCCCCCGGCCCGCCGCTCCCGTCCGGACGGGCGCGCCGTGACCACCGCGGCCGCAGAACCCCCCGACCCGCCGCGGCGGGCCGTACCGCCGCGGGCCGGGTCGCTGCGGATCGGGATCGTCTGCCCGTACTCCCTGGACGTGCCCGGAGGGGTGCAGAGCCACGTGCTCGACCTGGCGCGCGCGCTGGTCCGGCTCGGGCACGACGTGTCGGTCCTCGCGCCGGCCGACGACGAGCGCCCGCCCGGGGTCCCGCCGCTGCCGGGCTTCGTCACGCCGGCGGGTCGGGCGGTCAGCGTGCCCTACAACGGCTCGGTCGCGCGGGTGACGTTCGGTCCCGTCTCCTACGCCCGGGTGCGGCGCTGGCTCGCCGACCACGCCTTCGACGTGCTCCACCTGCACGAGCCCGGCACGTTCAGCCTCTCCTCGCTGGCCCTGTTCGAGGCGGAGGGGCCGATCGTGGCGACGTTCCACACCTCCACGGAGCGGTCCCGGGCGACGCTGGTGTTCGCCCGCCCCATCAACGCGCTGATGGAGAAGGTGACGGCGCGGATCGCGGTGTCGCCGATGGCCCGGCGGGTGCAGGTGGAGCACCTCGGCGGCGACGCCGTCGAGATCCCGAACGGCGTGGACGTCGGGCTGTTCGCCCACGGCCCGCTCCTGCCCGGCTACCCGCGCCCCGGGCCCACCGTCGGGTTCCTCGGTCGCTACGGCGAGCCGCGCAAGGGCATGGCCGTGCTGCTGGACGCGCTGCGCCGGCTCGCGCCGCACCGGCCGGACCTGCGGCTGCTCGTGGTCGGCCGGGGGGACGCCGACGCGCTGCGCCGGGCGGCCGGGCCCGGGCTCGCCGGGCGTCTCGACGTGCTCGGCGGCGTCGACGACGCCACGAAGGCGGCGGCGCTGCGGTCGATGGACGTCTACTGCGCGCCGAACACCGGTGGGGAGAGCTTCGGGATGGTGCTCACCGAGGCGCTGGCGGCCGGGGCGCCGGTGGTCGCCAGCGACCTGGGGGCGTTCCGGGCCGTGCTGCGGCCCTCCGGTTCCGGGCCCGCCGGTGCCCGGCCCGCCGGTGCGGGTGGCGAGGTCGGCGTGCTCTTCCCCACCGGCGACGCCGCCGCGCTCGCGGCCGCCCTCGCCGCGCTCCTCGACGACCCGGGCCGCCGCGCCGCCCTGCACGCCGCCGGGCAGGCGCGGGCGGCGGAGTTCGACTGGCCGCAGGTCGCCGCGGCCGTCCTGCGGGTCTACCGGGCCGCCGTCGCCGCCGACCCCCGCCGCGTGCCGCCGCGTCGCGCGGCGGTGACCCGGTGAGCGCGGTGGCGCCGGGCACGGTGCCGGCGGTGGTGGCCGGGCGGCCCGCCGTCGCGGTGACGGCGCCGACGCTCGGCCTGGTCGCGCCGGCGGGAGGCCCCTCGTTCTGGCTGGCGGTCGTCCTGCTGCTGCTCGTCCTGGCGGCCGTGACGGTCGTCTGCGTGGTGCGCGCCCGGCGGCTGGACCGCCTCCACCGCCGCACCGACGCCGCCCGCGCCGGTCTCGCCGACGCGCTGGAGCGCAGGGGGACGGTCGCGCTGCAGGTCGCGGACGCCCTCCTCGCGCCCGCACCGGGCCCGGCGGACCGCGGGCCGGCCGCGGACCGGCTGCGGGTGGCCGCGCGGGAGGCCCTGGCGGCCTGCCCGCCGGGGCTGACCGGAGCCGCGCTGGAGCCGTGCGAGGTGGCGGAGAACGCGCTGACCCGCCGGCTCGCGGCGGTCGATCGGCACGGCCTGCCACCCGCGCTGGCCGGAGAGCTCGTCGACGCCGAGCAGATCGTCGTGCTCGCCCGGCGCGTCTACAACGACGCCGTGCGCGACACCCTCGACCTGCGCTCGCGGCGCCTG
>DASVUG010000286.1:0-12258 GCA_036387155.1 Pseudonocardia sp.
CCCCCCCCGACCGGGCGGGGCCGCCGGGCCCCGCGGGCCGGAGATTAGGGCCTCGCCCGACCGATGATCGACAGCACCGGCCGTCCACGCGCGGTGACGGGGGGTGTATGAGCAGCGCCCCGCCGGCGCCTCGCGGGGGACGGCGGCACTTCGCAGAGGCGGTGTGCACCCCGCAGGTGCTGTGGCCTCTGCGAAGTGGCCGCCGGGTCTGCGACGTGGCGGCTCAGCCGCAGCAGCCGCCCCCGCAGCACCCGCCGCCCCCGGGTGCGGCGGGGGCCGGCGCGGGGCCGGCGCCGGCGCGACCGCCGAGCGCGACGGCGTTCAGCAGCTTGACGGTGTCGCCGTGGCCGTACGGGCAGCGGGCCGGGTGGGAGGCGGCGGCCATGGGCCGGTCGACCTCGAAGGTCGTGGAGCACTCGCGGCAGCGGAAGTCGTAGCGCGGCACCCGCCGACGATACCGCCGGCGTCGGCGCGGGAGGAGGGCGCGCGGGCGAGCGCGGAGGCGGTAGGGCTGGGCCGGGTGCAGCCGCCTCGCCGCCGCGCCGGGCCGGCGGCCGGCAGGAACTGCGCACTCGCGCTGTCGAACGTGCGCACTCGCGGGGCTACGGGGCTGGGGGGACGTCGCGGCGGAGCAGGAGGAGGGAGCCGGGGGCCAGGGTGACGGTGCAGCGGCCGGGCAGCGGGCGGGTGCTCACCGGGGTGCCGTCGGTGCCGGTGCTGTCCACCGTCGGGACGTAGGGGCCGCCGGGGGGCAGGGTGCAGGCCGTCGGGTCGCCGGCGTGCAGCAGCAGCAGCCACTCGCCGACGAGCAACCCGAGCGAGCGCGCGGTGTGGTCGTGCCAGTCGCCCGGGCCCATCGGGCGGCCCGAGGGGTGCCACCAGGTGACGTCGCCGTCGCGGTAGAACCGGTCGCGGTGCAGCGTCACCGACGAGCGGCGGATCGCGGCCAGGCGCGCGACGAACGCGGTGAGGGCGTCGGCCTCCGCGGTGTCGGTCCAGTCGACCCAGGTGGTCGGGTCGTCGAGGCAGTAGGCGTTGTTGTTGCCGCCCTGGGTGCGCCAGAGCTCGTCGCCGCCCAGCAGCATCGGCGTGCCGGTCGAGAGCAGCAGCGTGCCGAGCATCGCCCGGGCCGTCGCGAGGCGGCGCGCCCGCACCGTCGGCGACGCGGTCTCGCCCTCGACCCCGAAGTTCTGCGAGCGGTTGTCGTCGGTGCCGTCGCGGTTGTCCTCGCCGTTGGCCTCGTTGTGCTTGCGCTCGTAGCTGACCAGGTCGCGCAGGGTGAACCCGTCGTGCGCGGTGACGAAGTTGACCGACGCCCAGGGCCGGCGCCCGGACAGGCCGTAGAGGTCCTCGCTGCCGGTCAGCCGCGACGCCAGCTCGCCCACGGCGCCGCGGCCGCGCCAGAAGTCGCGGACGGCGTCGCGGTAGCGGCCGTTCCACTCCGACCAGGCGACGCCGAAGCCCCCGACCCGGTAGCCCTCGCCGGTGGCGTCCCACGGCTCGGCGATCAGCTTGCACCGGGCCAGGACCGGGTCCGCGGCGATCGCGGTCAGCAGCGGGGCGCGCGGGTCGAACGGGCCGGAGCGCGGGCGGCCGAGCACGCTCGCGAGGTCGACGCGGAAGCCGTCGACGCCGTAGGCGGTGACCCAGTGCCGCAGCGCGTCGCAGACCATCCGCACGACCGTCGGGGAGCCGGCGTCGAGGGTGTTGCCGGTGCCGGTGATGTCGGCGTCGTAGCCGCCGCGCAGCGCGTAGTAGGCGGGGGCGTCCAGGCCGCGGAACGAGACGGTCGTGCCGTCCACCCCGCCCTCGCAGGTGTGGTTGGGCACGACGTCGAGCAGCACCTCGATGCCCGCGGCGTGCAGCCCGTCCACCATGGCGGCGAACTCCTCGACCTCGGCGCCCGGCGCGCTCGCGTAGCGCGGGTCCGGGGCGAAGAAGCCCAGCGTGGAGTAGCCCCAGTAGTTCGGCCGGCCGCGCCGCAGCAGCGGCGGCTCGTCGGCGGTGGCGGTCACCGGGAGGAGCTCGACGGCCGTGACGCCGGTGCGCCGCAGGTGGTCGACGACCGCGGGGTGGCACAGGCCCCGGTAGGTGCCGCGGTGCTCGGGCGGGACCTCCGGGTGCTGGCGCGTGTACCCGCGCACGTGCACCTCGGCGATCACCGTGTCGCGCCACGGCACGTCCGGCCGCGGCCGGGCGGGCGGCCCGACCGGGGCCGTCACCACCGACAGGGGGACGTGCCCGAGCGAGTCGACGGTGCTCGGCGGGCCGGTCATCGGGTCGATCGACCAGCCGCGAGCGGCCTCGAGGTCGGTGATCGCGCCGACGACCCGCCGGGCGTGGGGGTCGACGAGGATCTTCGCCGGGTTGGCGCGCGGACCCTCCCACGGCCGGTACGGCCCGTGCACGCGGTAGCCGTAGCGCTGACCGGCGCGCACCCCCGGCACGTGGCCGTGCCAGACCCCGAAGGTGCGCTCGGTCAGCGCGACCCGGCGCTCGGTCAGCGCGCCCGCTGCACCGGCCCCCTCCGGGCCGTCGATCAGGCACACCTCGACGCCCTCGGCGCTCTCGGAGGCGACGGCGAAACGGGTCCCGTCGGCGTCGACGTGGGCGCCCAGCGGGAAGACCGACACGATCGGCGAGGATAGGCGCTGTGGCCGCGCAGCAACCGTCGTCTGAGCCGTTGATCACCACGGGGAGTGACACCGAGGGCGGTACCGCCGTCCCCGCATCGGACGATCTCGTGATCCGCATGGAGGACGTCACCGTCCGTCGCGGGGACACGACGCTGCTCGGTGGCGTCGACTGGGCGGTCGAGCTGGACGAGCGCTGGGTCGTCCTCGGCCCGAACGGCGCCGGCAAGACGACGCTGCTGCGGCTGGCCGCGGCGGACCTGCACCCGACCGCCGGCACGGTCGAGGTCCTCGGCCAGCGGCTCGGCCGGGTCGACGTGTTCGAGCTGCGCACGCGGGTCGGGGTGTCGTCGGCGGCGCTGGGGTTGCGGGTGCCGCCCGAGGAGGCCGTCCGCGACGTGGTGATCAGCGCCGGGTACGCCGTGCTCGGGCGGTGGCGCGAGCGGTACGACCCGGCCGACACCGAGCGGGCGGACGAGCTGCTCGCCACGCTCGGCCTGCGCGAGCTCGCCGCGCGGCCCTACGGGACGCTGTCGGAGGGCGAGCGCAAGCGCGCGCTGATCGCCCGGGCGCTGATGACGGACCCGGA
This sequence comes from Pseudonocardia sp., assembly GCA_036387155.1. Taxonomy (GTDB): domain Bacteria; phylum Actinomycetota; class Actinomycetes; order Mycobacteriales; family Pseudonocardiaceae; genus Pseudonocardia. The sequence continues at coordinate 3,223 of DASVUG010000286.1, forward strand.
GCTGCTGCTGTTCGACGAGCCGGCCGCGGGGCTGGACCTCGGCGGGCGCGAGGACCTGGTCGGTCGGCTGGCGACCCTGGCGAACGACGCCGACGCGCCGGCGTCGGTGCTCGTGACCCACCACGTCGAGGAGATCCCCCCGGGGTACGGCCACGGGCTGCTGCTGCGCGGGGGCCGGGTCGTCGCGGCGGGCCTGCTCGACGACGTCCTGACCGACGAGAACCTGTCGACGACGTTCGGCCTGCCGCTGGGCGTGCAGCGCCGCCGGGGCCGCTACACGGCGTGGCTGAAGTAGGGCGCGCGGCTCAGCGGGCCCCGCGGGGCAGCAGGTCGGCCGGCGCGACGTCGACGGGGAAGGGCCCGTCGACCGGGCCGGTTCGGAGATGTCGGACGTCCGGTGAACCGCATCGCCCCTGGTCACGTGCTGGAGATGACCGGGATCGCGGCGGGGGCCGCCCCCGGGCGGAGCGCGGGGAGGGCACGTGGGCGGCACGGCTGCGGGTGCGACGGCGGGCACGGCCCCGAGGACGGGCGCCGTGACGGTGGTGCTGGTCGGGGAGCTGGGTACGCCGGTGTGGGGGAGGGACCTCGCCGCGCACCCCGACGTCCACCTGCGGGCCCGGACCGACGACCCGCGCCGCGCGCCGTGGCTGGTCGAGCGGGCCCGGCCCCGGGTCGTGCTGGCCGGTCTCGGGCGCGGCCGCGATGCCGTGCTCGCCGTGGTGGCGGAGCTGGCGGCGCAGGTCCCGGCCGCACCCGTGCTGGCGGTGACGGGGGCCGGTGCGGAGCCGCCCGCGGACGTGCTGGCGGCCGTCCGGGCGGGCGTGGCCGGCTACCTGGTCGTCCCCACCGGCCCCGACGGCGTCGCCGCGCTCGCCGACGCCCTGCGTCGTACCGCCCGCGGCGAGGCCGTGTTCTCGCCCGGCCTGGCCGAGGTCGTCCTCGAGGAGCACGGGCGACCCGGCGACGCGGCGGCCGCCCGGCTGACCCCGCGCGAGACCGACGTGCTGCGGCTGGTGGTGGACGGGCTGACGGCCCGCCAGGTCGCGACGCGGCTGGTGCTCTCCCCGCGGACGGTGGAGAACCACATCCAGCGGGTGCTGCGCCGCGTCGGGCTGCCCAACCGGGCCGCGCTCGTGCGCTACGCGATCGAGAACGGGCTCGCGTAGTGCACCGGGCCGTTCCGCCGCGACGATCACCGTGCCAGGCTGGGCCGGACCGGGAGGGGGTGGGCGCGTGGACCGCAGGGTCGTCGTGGTCGGGGCGGTCAACGTGGACATGGTGGTCACGGCCGAGCGGCTGCCCGGGCCGGGGGAGACGGTGGTCGGGCCCGAGCTCGTGCGCCACGGCGGGGGCAAGGGGGCCAACGCGGCGGTGGCGGCGGCGCGGTTCGGGGCGCCGGTCACGCTCGTCGGCGCGGTCGGCGCGGACGACCTCGGGCGCGCCACCCTGGACGAGCTGCGCGCCGAGGGCGTGGACGTCGACGCGGTCGCGGTGCTCGACGGCGTCGCGACGGGCGTCGCGCTGATCGTCGTCGACGCCGGCGGGGAGAACCAGATCGCGGTGGGCGCGGGCGCCAACGGCCGGGTGGACCGCGACGGGGTGCGCGCCGCGCTGGCCGAGGCGCTGCCCCACGCCGGGTGCGTGCTGGTGAGCACGGAGATCCCGGTCGAGGCGGTCACGGCCGCGGTGGAGCTGGCCACCGACGCCGACGTGCCGTGCGTGCTCAACCCCGCGCCGGTGCTGCCGGGGCTCGCCGGGCTGCTCGTGCCGCGGCCCGGGCGCCGCGGCCCGCTGCTGACGCCGAACGCCGGCGAGCTGGCGGCGCTGGCCGGCGACGGGCCGACGGGCACGCGCGCCGTGGGGCTGGCCGCCCGCACCGGCGCGCCGGTGGTGGTGACCCTCGGCGGGGAGGGCGCGCTGCTGGTCGGCGCGGGCGGTGAGGTCGAGCACCTGCCGCCACACCCCGCGACGGTGCGCGACACGACGGGCGCGGGCGACACGTTCAACGGCGTCCTGGCCGCGAACCTCGCCGCGGGGGCGGACCTGACCGCGGCGGCGCGCGCCGCGAACGCCGCCGCGGCGCTCTCGGTGGCCCACGCGGGCGCGCGGGCCGGGATGCCGACGGCGGCGGCGGTGCGCGCGGCGCTGCAGGGCTGACCGTGTGATCTGCATCGATTCAGGAACAGCGCCGGCGGGCCGGGCGCTGAACGGGTCGTGAGCATCCCGAACCCGGATCCGATCCTCGAGGAGCGCCTGCGCGCGCTGCACGACCTGTACGCCGACGCGGTGAACCGCGCCGTCGCCGAGGGCCGCGACGAGCTGGTCGTCCAGCTGGTCGACGACTACTCCGACGACGCGCTGGTCCTGATGGGCGGCGGGGAGCTGCCGTACGCGGCCTGACCCCGCCGCGCCCGGTCGTAGACCTCCGCCGTCCGGGCGGCGACGCGATCCCAGTCGAAGTCGGTGGCCAGCCGGGCCCGGGCCCGGTCCGCCCGGCGCCGCGCGGCCGGCGGGTCGTCCAGCACGCGGATCACGGCGTCGGCCAGCGCGGCCACGTCGTGCGGCGGGAACGACAGCCCCGTCTCCCCGTCGACGACGACCTCCGCGAGCCCGCCGGTCCGGGCCACCACCAGCGGCGCTCCGGCGGCCGCCGCCTCCAGCGCGACGATCCCGAAGGGCTCGTAGTGGCTGGGCAGCACGACGGCGTCCGCCGCCGCGACCGTCGCGGCCACCTCGGCGTCCGGGAGGTGCCCGGCCAGCTCGACCCCGCCGACCGCCCCGGCCGCCGCGGCCAGCGCGTCGCGCTGCGTGCCCGTCCCGACGACCAGCAGCCGCGCGCCCGGGTGCCGCGCGCGGATGCGCGGCAGCGCCGCGACGAGGTCCTGGACGCCCTTCTCGTGCTCCAGGCGGCCCAGGTGCACCAGCAGCGGGACGCCGTCGGGCGCCCGCCGGGCGCGGGCCCGCGCCACCTCGGCCGGGTCGACCGCCCAGGCGCGCGGCGCGACGCCGTTCGGGACCACCGCCGCCGCGCGGACGCCGAAGAGCGCGTCGACCTCGTCCCGCATCGCCGCCGAGCACGTCACGAGCGCGTCGGCCCGGCGCGCCGACCAGCGCTCGACCGCGTCCACCTGCCGCTGCGCCGGCCCCGCCAGCCGCCCGCCGTGGCGCCCGGACTCGGTCGCGTGCACGGTCGCGACCAGCGGCACCCCCCACGCGTCGGCCAGCGCGATCGCGGCGTGCGCGGCGAGCCAGTCGTGCGCGTGCACGACGTCGGGGACCCACCCGCCCAGCCCGGGACCCGCCGACCGGTCCCGCGCCGGAGCGGGGCCGCGGCCGGCCGCGGGGACGACCGCCCCCGCCAGCGCCGCCCGCACGGCGGCGTGCCCGAAGGCCAGGGTCCACGCGAGGAGGTCGCGGGGGAACTCCAGGCCCAGCGGGTCCTCCGCGGCGCGCAGCACCCGCAGGCCGCCGACGGCGTCGAGCGCGGTGGGCGCACCCGCGGGCTGCCGGGTGAGCACGACGACGTCGTGCCCGGCCGCCGCCAGCGCGGCGGACAGCGCGTCGACGTGGCGCCCCAGCCCGCCGACGACGACCGGCGGGTACTCCCAGGACACCATCAGCGCCCGCACGGCGCCCCTACGCCAGCGCGGAGCGGACGTCGCCGACCAGCTGACCGCGCACGCCCCGCATGTGCAGGTCCTCGCCCCAGCCGGACGACAGGAACGACGCCCGGGGACGCCCGCGGACCGTCAGGACGGCGCCCCCCGCTCCGCCGGTCACCTCGGCGCGCAGGTGTTGGCCCCAGCTGGTGCTGGTGGTGCCGGTGCTGAACAGCGCGACCCGGGTGCCGTCGTCGGCCTGCTTGAGGTCCATCGTCGACAGCACGCGCCGCAACGCCGTCCACAGCCGATCGGGGTCGGTGCCGGCGAACTCCTCGCGGAACCACTCGCGCTCGTCCATGACGCCCATGGGCGCACACCCTGCCAGCGCTACCGCCGCCGCCGCGGGTCGGGCGGGGGGCCGCCGGACACGGTGAGCACACCGCCCAGGGTGTAGCGCAGCCAGGCCAGCACCGTCGCGTCGTCCAGGGTCAGGGGCACCGTCGGGCCGCTCCAGCCCAGCTGGGCGACCGGGTTGCGCACGAGGGCGTCGCGCAGCGCGGCGGCCAGCTCGGGCGTCGCGAGGACCACGACCCCGTCGTGGCGCACCGGCTGCACCCCCGGGGACGGCTCCGCGGCGTGCGGCCCCGTGCGCAGGACGTAGCCGCAGCCCTGGCGGTCGTCGAACCCCGTGACCAGCATCGTCGCCTCCGTACCCCGCGTGCGCAGGCGAAGCCTACGGACGTCGCGGGGCCGGGGCGGGTCGGCCGCGGGTCAGAGGCGGGTCAGCGGCGGCGGCGCCACCGGTCCAGCAGGGTGCGGGCGCGCTGCTGGTTGCGCGGGTCCGACGCGTAGCGCCGGCCCTGGTCGGTGATGCGGCGGCCCTGAGGGCTCGCGAGGAAGGCGCGGATGCGGTTCAGCAGCGGCACGGTGGTCTCCCGGGGGTCGGTCGGACGTCCTCACGGAGTGCCCGCCAGGGTGCCGGATATGCACGGTTCGGGGGTCGGGTCGCGTTGCCGGGGGAGCGGTGAGGAGGTTCACTGGCGGTGGCGCTTCCTCGGCGTCGACCCGCCGGTGACACTGGACCGCCCGGCACCGTCGCCGCCGGCGGCGCGGGGCCGCCCGGTCGGCCGGAGCGGCCCGGTCGGGCCTGGATCACGAAGGGGTGGTCGTGAACGGTTCGGGGCTGAACACCGTCGTGCTGGTCAAGCAGGTGCCCGACACCTACTCGGAGCGCGGCCTGCGCACGTCGGACGGCGCGCTGGACCGCGACGCCGCCGACGCGGTGCTCGACGAGATCAACGAGCGGGCCGTGGAGGCGGCGCTGCAGCTGCGCGAGGCGCACGGCGGCACGGTCACGGTGCTGACGATGGGCCCGCCGCGCGCGGCCGAGGCCATCCGCAAGGCGCTGTCGATGGGCGCCGACGCCGCGGTGCACCTGGCCGACGACGGGCTGGCCGGCTCCGACGCCGTCGGCACCGCCCGCGCGCTCGCCGCGGCGGTGCGCTCGGTCGGGGAGGTCGACCTCGTGCTGGCCGGCAACGAGGCGTCGGACGGGCGGTCCGCGGCGGTGCCGGCGATGGTCGCGGACGTGCTGGACCTGCCCGCGCTCACCCACGCCCGCGAGATCGTCGTGGAGGGCGCGGAGGTGACGGTGCGGCGCGAGACCGACGACGGGGTCGTCGTGCTCCGCGCGGAGCTCCCGGCCGTCGTCAGCGTGCACGAGAAGATCAACGAGCCGCGCTACCCCTCGTTCAAGGGGATCATGGCGGCCAAGAAGAAGAAGGTCACCGCGCTCACGCCGGCGGACCTGGGGCTGGACCCGGCGACGCTGGGCGCGGCGGGCGCGCTGACGCGGGTCACGGCGGCGACGCCGAAGCCGCCGAAGGCCGCGGGGGACAAGCTCGTCGACGACGGTGACGGCGGGGCGCGGGTCGCCGCGTTCCTGGCCGCCCAGAAGCTGATCTGACAGCGCATCCGACAGCGCGCCGGACGGCGGGACCGTCCGGCGCGGGAGCCGATCCGGAGGGGACGGGACATGGCTGAGGTGCTGGTCCTGGTCGAGCAGGTCGACGGCGAGCTCCGCCGGTCGACCCTCGAGCTGCTGACGGCGGCCCGGGTGCTGGGCGAGCCGTCGGCGGTGGTCGTCGGGGCGCCGGGGACGGCCGCCGTGCTGGTCGACGCCCTGCGCGAGCACGGCGCTGAGAAGATCTACGTGGCCGAGGGCGACGCCGGCGGGATCGGGGCGGACTTCCTCACCCCCGAGGTCGGCGTGCTCGCGGCGCTGGTCGAGCGGGTGGATCCGGCGGCGGTCCTGGTCGCGACGTCCGCCGACGGCAAGGAGATCGCGGGGCGGGTCGCGCTGCGCACCGGGTCGGCCTGGCTCAACGACGTCGTCGCCGTGGCTCCGGGCGGGTCGGGAGACGGTTCGGTGCAGGCGACGCACGCGGTCTTCGGCGGCGCCTGGACGGCGCAGGCGGAGGCGCTGTCGGCGCACCCGGTGGTCACGCTGCGGCCCGGGTCGGTGGAACCGGTGCCGGCCGAGGGCGCGGGCGTCGAGGAGACGGTGGACCTGCCCGCCGGCGGTCGGCGCGCAACCGTCGTGGCGCGCGAGCCCGCCCCCGCCGGGGAGCGCCCGGAGCTGGGCGAGGCGACGGTGGTCGTCGCCGGGGGCCGGGGGGTGGGCTCGGCCGAGCGGTTCGCGGTGGTCGAGGAGCTGGCGGACGAGCTGGGCGCCGCCGTCGGCGCGTCGCGGGCGGCGGTCGACTCCGGGTACTACCCGCACCAGTTCCAGGTCGGGCAGACGGGCCGGACGGTCTCGCCGCAGCTCTACGTCGCGCTCGGCATCTCCGGCGCCATCCAGCACCGGGCGGGCATGCAGACGTCGAAGACGATCGTGGCCGTCAACAAGGACCCGGACGCGCCGATCTTCGAGATCGCGGACCTCGGGGTCGTCGGCGACCTGTTCACCGTCGCCCCCGCGCTGCGCGAGGAGATCGCCAAGCGGCGGTCGTGACGGTGCCCGGCCCCGGGGCCGGGCGCGGCGGGATCCGGGCGGGGCGCGTGCTCCGTCCGTGATCACCGTGGTGCACCCCGGACGCACCCTTAGTGATCATTCACCCGGTCGACCGGTAACCAGTACCCGGACGGCCTAGCTCTGTCACCTGTTCGGAACGTGACGTGACCCCTTGTGGTGGCGAACCTCCTGACGAGTCGAGCGGGTGAGGGGGTTCGTTGTGACAGTTCAGCGTGGGGTGCAGGCCGAGCCGCCGGCCGAGCCGGGGCAGCACCGCCCCGAGCCCGAGCGGCCGCACTTCGACATGGTGCTGCGCGGGTACGACCGCATCGAGGTCGACGAGTACATCGAGCAGCTGCTCGAGGAGAACGCCGCGCTGCGCCGCGAGCTGGAGGCCGTGGCCGCCCGGGCGCGGGTGCCCGAGCCCCGCGACGGCGCGGCCCAGCCGACGCAGGTGATGGCGCCGCCGGCGCCCCCGGCCGCGGCGCCGGGCTACGACATCGACACCCCCGCCGAGGACAGCTTCGGCTTCCGGGCCGAGAAGCTGCTGCGGCTGGCCGAACGCGAGGCCGTCGAGATGCGCACCCGGGCGACCCGCGACGCCGAGGGCGTCGAGGCGGCGGCGCGGCGCCGGGCCGACGAGCAGCTGCGGGCCGCCGAGCGGGAGGCCGAGCAGATCCGCGAACGGGCGGGCCAGGAGGCCGCGCGGGTCAGCCAGCTGCACCGCAGGACCCGAGAGGAGCTGCGCCGCCTCGCCGGACTGCTCAACGCCGAGCTGGACCGGCCCGACCTCGAGGACGGCCCGACGGACACCCTCGAGCGCCCCGGGCCGGGCTCCCCCGACCCGACGACCGGGCCGCACCCATCGACCCCCTGACCCGGCCGCGGGTGGCGTGGCCGGCCCTGGTCGCCGCCGCCGCGGTCGCGGCCCACCTGGCCGCCGCCGACGGGGTGGACCGGCTGGTCGCGACGGCCGGGGAGGCCCGGCTCGCCGCCGCGGCGTTCGCGCTGCGCGGCGCGGACCTCGGCGCCGTCCCGCTGCCCGCCGCCGACGGCGTCGCCGTCCGGCAGCTGGCCGCCCTGACGGCGCTGCTGCCGGCCGGCGGCGGGATCGACACCGTCCCCGTCGTCGACGCGGCCCGGTTCGCGGCGCTCGCGTGCGGGGTCGGCGCCGTGCTGCTGCTGTGGCCCCTGGTGCGCCGGCTCGGCGTCGGGTCCGCGCCGGCCGCGGTCGCGGTGGCGCTGGTCGGCGTGGCACCCCCGGTGGTCGCCCTGCACGCGGGCGTCACCGGAGCCGCCCCGGCCGCCCTCTGGCTCGGCCTCGCGTTCGCGCTCGCCGTCCGGGCCGGCGCCGGGCCCCTGCTCGCCGCGGTGCCCGCCCTCCTCGCGGTGCTCAGCGCCCCGCTCGCGGCGGCCTGCCTGCTGGCGTTCGCGGCGCACCTGGTGGCGGTCCGGCTGGTTGCCGCCCGCCTGGCGCCGGGGGTGCGGACGGCAGCGGTGGCCGTGCTCGCCCTCGCCGCCGTCGGCACCGCGGCGGCGGCGGCCGGCGACGGGCCCCTCGCCGGTGTCGGCGGCCCGGCCGTCGGTCCGGGTGGGACGGCCGTCCTGCTCGGCGTCGGGCTCGCGGTGCTCGCCGCCGCGTGGCTGCGGCACCGGGAACTGCGGCCCCTGATCAGCCCCGCCGCCCTGCTGCTCGCCGCCGCGGGCGTCCCCGGCGCGGGCCGGTGCACGGCACTGCTGCTGGCCCTGCCGTTCGTGACCGTCGCCGGCGCGGTGCTGGTCGAGGCGGTCGCCGCCGCGCTGCCGGCGCCCGGCCGGCTGGCGGTGGCCGCGGTCGCGCCGGCGGCGCTGGCGGTCGCGCTGGTCGCCCTCGTGCTCGCCCCGGGCGCCGGGCGCCCGCCGCGCCCGGTCGACCTGGCCGCGTGGGCGAGCACCGAGCTCGGCCCGGACACCGTGCTGCGGGCGGACCCGCTGGACCGCGCCGAGCTGCTCGCCGGCGGCGTCGCGCCCGCGCGGCTGCGCGACCTGGACGCCCCGCGCGCGCCGGGCGAGCTGGTGGTGGTGACCGAGCGCCCGCCCGCCGGCGCCGACCCCGGCCGCCCCGCCGCCCCGTGCCCCGCCACCGCGGTGCTCGCCAGCGTGGCGCGCGGGACGGGCGGCGCGCCGACGGTGGTCTGCCCCGCGGCTCCGCCGGCCCCGGCGACGGCGTCGGCCGAGCGGACGGGCCGGGCCCGCTTCGGCGGCGCGCTGGCCCGCAACCCGGCGCTGGACCTCGCCCCCGGGGCCGCCGCGGCCCTGGAGGCGGGGGTCGTGGACCCGCGGATCGACGCCCCCCGCCTGCAGGGCCGCGGCCGCCTCGGGGGCGAGGTCCAGCGCCGGGTTGCGGGCCAGCGCGCCGCCGAAGCGGGCCCGACCCGT
>DASVUG010000287.1:0-10175 GCA_036387155.1 Pseudonocardia sp.
CACCCACACCTACCTCGACCTCGATGCGGGTGCCGACTTCGACCGGCAGATCGTGGTGAAGGTGAACGTCGGGCGGGTGCTCGAGCGGGAGCTGCGGGCCCCGCGGTGGCGGCGCGAACCGGTCGCGATGGGCACGAACACCGACCCGTACCAGCGCGCGGAGGGCCGCTACCGGCTCATGCCCGGCGTCGTGGGGGCGCTCGCGCGCTCGGGCACCCCGTTCTCGGTGCTCACCAAGGGCACCGTGCTCACCCGGGACCTGCCGCTGCTGGCGTCGGCGGCCGCGGACGTCCCGGTGGGTCTGGGGGTCTCGATCGCCCTGCTCGACCGGCCGCTGCAGGCCCGCCTGGAGCCGGGCACCCCCTCCCCGGCGGCGCGGCTGGACCTCGTGCGCCGGATCACCGACGCGGGCCTGCCCTGCGGGGTGATGATCGCCCCGGTCCTGCCCCTGCTCACCGACGGCGCCGACGCGCTGGACGCGCTGCTCGGCCGCATCGCCGCCGCGGGCGCGACGGGGGCGAGCGTGCTCGCGCTGCACCTGCGGCCCGGCACGCGGGAGTGGTTCCTCGCGTGGCTGGAGCGCGAGCACCCGGCGCTGGTCGAGCCCTACGCGCGGCTCTACCGCCGCGGCAGCTACGTCGACCCGGAGTACCGGCGGGCCCTGGCCGCGCGGGTCGCCCCGCTGCTGCGCCGGCACGGGCTCACCGGCGCCGTCACCCCGCTGCCCGAGCCCGGCTCGGGTCGCCCGTTCCCGGACAAGGACGCCCTGCCGGACCTGGTCCCCGCGCCGACCGGATCAGGGGCGGCCCGGGCGGCCGACCCGGTGCCCCGGCACCGGCGGCCGGCGTCCCCGGTGCGGGGGCCGGCGGCCGGGCCGGTGCGGGACGCGGGGTCGGGGGAGGAGCACCAGCTGCGGCTGCTGTGAGCGGTCGGGTCCGGGGATCCTCCGGCCGGCCCGCGCGGCGCGCCCACGGCGCGCACCCGCGGCGCAACCCCGGAAACCTGCTCGCCGGTGCCCGGGTGTGCCCGGATAGCCTCGGGGGGTGATGCGTTCCCACGGTGCCGGCACCCTGCGCGCCGAGCACGTCGGCACGACCGTGACCCTCGCCGGCTGGGTCGCCCGCCGGCGCGACCACGGCGGCGTCGTCTTCATCGATCTGCGTGACCGGTCGGGTTCTGCTCAGGTGGTGTTCCGCGAGGGCGACACGGACCTCGGGGAGCGCGCTCACCGGCTGCGCGCGGAGTTCTGCGTGCTGGTCACCGGTGAGGTCGTGGCGCGCCCGGCCGGCAACGAGAACCCGGAGCTGCCCACCGGCGCCATCGAGGTCACCGCCACGGAGCTGACGGTGCTGTCGGAGTCGGCGCCGCTGCCCTTCCCGGTCGCCGAGCACGGCGAGGTCGGCGAGGAGGTCCGGCTGCGGTACCGCTACCTGGACCTGCGCCGGTCCGGGCCGGCCGCTGCGCTGCGGCTGCGCAGCGAGGCCAACCGCATCGCCCGCACGGTGCTGCACGAGCGCGGCTTCATCGAGGTCGAGACGCCCACCCTGACCCGTTCGACGCCCGAGGGCGCGCGGGACTTCCTGGTGCCCGCGCGGCTGAAGCCGGGCTCCTGGTACGCGCTGCCGCAGAGCCCCCAGCTGTTCAAGCAGCTGCTCATGGTCGCGGGCACCGAGCGTTACTACCAGATCGCCCGCTGCTACCGCGACGAGGACTTCCGCGCGGACCGGCAGCCGGAGTTCACCCAGCTCGACGTCGAGATGAGCTTCGTCGAGCAGGACGACGTGATCGCCCTCGGCGAGGACGTCGTCGCCGCGCTGTGGTCCGAGCTGGCCGGGTACGCGGTCCCGCGCCCGATCCCGCGGCTGACCTATGCCGAGGCGATGGCCCGCTACGGCTCCGACAAGCCGGACCTGCGCTTCGCCGTCGAGCTGACCGACCTCACCGAGTACTTCTCCGACACCGCGTTCCGCGTCTTCCAGGCCCCGTACGTCGGCGCGGTCGTCATGCCCGGCGGCGGGAGCCAGCCGCGGCGCCAGTTCGACGCCTGGCAGGAGTGGGCCCGCCAGCGCGGCTCCCGCGGCCTGGCCTACGTCACAGTCGGTGACGACGGCACCCTCGGCGGCCCGGTGGCCAAGAACCTCTCCGACGCCGAGCGCGACGGGCTGGCCAAGGCCGTCGGCGCCGGGCCGGGCGACGCGATCTTCTTCGGTGCCGGGCACCCGGCCGACGCCCGCGCGCTGCTGGGCGCGGCGCGCGGGGAGATCGCCCGGCGCTGCGGGCTGGTCGACGAGAGCGCGTGGTCGTTCGTGTGGGTCGTCGACGCCCCGATGTTCGAGAGGGTCCGGGACGACAAGGGGAACGAGCTCGGCTGGACGGCCGTGCACCACCCCTTCACCGCGCCGAACGCCGAGTGGGCCGACCGGTTCGAGGACGCCCCCGACGAGGCGCTGGCCTACGCCTACGACATCGTGTGCAACGGCAACGAGATCGGCGGCGGGTCGATCCGCATCCACCGCGCCGACGTGCAGCAGCGGGTGTTCGCCCTGCTGGGCATGGACGCCGCCGAGCAGCGGGAGAAGTTCGGCTTCCTGCTCGACGCCTTCCAGTACGGGCCGCCGCCGCACGGCGGCATCGCCATCGGCTGGGACCGGACCTGCATGCTGCTGTCCGGGGCGGACTCGCTGCGCGAGGTCATCGCCTTCCCCAAGTCCGGGGGCGGCTACGACCCGCTCACCGCCGCGCCCGCGCCCATCACCGCCGAGCAGCGCCGCGAGGCCGGTGTCGACGCCGTCCCGCCGGCCGGGCCGGGCGGGCCACCCACGGCGCCCGCGGTCTCGGCGCCCCGCTGATCGACCACGGGGGTTCGGTCGGATGTGAGTACCGCAGTACGTACGCCTGCACGTGCAGTGACGAACCCTTGCGCAAGGTGACGCTGAGTGTGTCCAGGGCGCTCGGGTCACGGTAGGGTCGTCACCGATGCACCCGGAACGGGAACCGCTCCGGCCGCTGGGCGCCGCCCTCGCGGCCGCCGAGCGGGTGCTCAGCCGGCGCGAGGGCGCGGGCATCGTCCTGGCCGACCCGGAGGACCTGGGCGGCAGTGACCGCTCTGTCGTCGCCCGGGCCCGCGTGGTGCGCAACCCGTTCTCGCTGCCGCGCACCGTCGTCGTCAAGCACTACCTGGCCGACCCGGGCGCGGACCGGCCGGACCCGTTCCACTACGAGGTCGCGAGCTGCCAGCTGTTCACCGCGCTGCCCGCCGACGACCGGTCCAGCCCGGTGCTGATCGCGCACGACCCGGACGCCCGGCTGCTCGTCCTGGAGGACCTCGGCCGCAGCTCGACGCTGGCCGACAAGCTCTTCGGCCCGGACCCGGGGACGGCGCAGCGCTGCCTGCTCGGCTGGGCGCGGGCGCTGGGCCGGATGCAGGCCGCCACCGCGGGGCGCGAGAGCGACTTCGGCGCCCTGCTGCGGCGCCAGGGCGAGCGGGCCTGGCGCGACCCGATGGCCGAGGACGCCCGCCTCGCCCTGGCCGGGCTGCCGGACCTGCTCGCCGCCCGGCTCGGGATCGAGACGTCGGCGGCGGCGCTGCGCGAGGCCCACGACACGGTGCGGCTGCTCGGGGGGACGCGGTACCGGGCGTTCAGCCCCTCGGACACCTGCCCCGACAACAACCTCGTCACCAGCCGCGGCGTGCGGTTCGTCGACTTCGAGTGGGGCTGCTTCCGCGACGTCGTCCTCGACGCCGCCTACTTCCGGGTGCCGTTCCCGGCGTGCGAGGCGAGCTTCGCCCTGCCGCCGCGGCTGTCCGCGGCGATGGTGGACGCGTGGCGGGCCGAGATCGCCGGGGTCTGGCCGGAGCTCGACGAGCCGCAGCGGCTCGCGCGGCGGCTCCTCGACGCCCAGCTCCTCTGGGTGTGGCTGTGCACCTGGTGGTTGCTGCCCCGGCTGCCGCACACCGGCGCCGGACGGCGTGCGGGGGTGCCGACCGGCCGGGACGGCCCCATCGGCCCGGACGCGGCGCGCTCGCCCCGGATCAGCACCGCGCTGGCGCACTACTGGCGGGAGCTGGGAACGGCCGCCGCCGGTGCCGGCCGCGGGGCCACCGCCGGGCTGGCCGAGGACGTCGTGGCCGCCCTGCGCGTGCGCTTCCCGGACGCGCCCGACACCCTCGCGGTGTACCCGGCCCTGCGCTCGGTCGCCGCGGACCCGGTGCCCTGAGCGGCGGGCGTCCCGACGGGCGGGTGTCCCGACGGGCGGCCCGTCACAGCCCGGCGAGGAACCGCCCGATCCGCTCCAGCGCCTCCTGCAGCAGCGGCAGCGCCGTGGCGTAGGAGCAACGGACGTGGCCCTCGCCGGAGGGGCCGAACACGTCCCCCGGCACCACCGCGACGTGCTGGGAGTGCAGCAGCCCCTCCGCGAAGGCCGCCGACGACAGGCCCGTCCCCCGGATCGACGGGAAGGCGTAGAAGGCACCGGTCGGCTCGGGGCACGCCAGCCCCAGGTCCCGCAGCCCGGCGACGAACACCCGCCGGCGGCGGTCGTAGTCGGCGACCATCGCGGCGACGTCGTCGTCGGCGTGCTCCAGCGCCTCGACGGCGGCGAGCTGGGAGACGTGCGGGGCGCACAGCATCGTGTACTGGTGCACCCGGACGCACAGCTCCGCGACCGGGGCGGGGGCGCAGATCCAGCCGACCCGCCAGCCCGTCATCGCGTGCGACTTGGAGAACCCGCCCAGCACGACCGTCCGCTCGCGGGCCCCGGGCAGGGCGCCCAGGCAGGTGTGCGCGCCGACGTAGGTGAGCCGGTCGTAGATCTCGTCCGACACGAGGTAGAGGTCGTGCTCCTGCGCGAGGCGGACCAGGGCCTCCAGCGCCGCGCGCGGCTGGACCGCGCCCGTCGGGTTGGCCGGCGAGCCGAGCAGGACCGCCTTCGTGCGCGGGGTCACCGCGGCGGCGACCGCGGCGGCGTCGACGGCGAACCCGTCCTCGGCCCGCGTCGCCACCCGCACGGGGACCCCGCCGGCGAACCGCACGCAGGGCTCGTAGGCGACGTAGCAGGGCTCGGGGACGATCACCTCGTCGCCGGGGTTCAGCAGCACCCGCAGCGCCAGGTCGAGCCCCTCGGACACGCCGGTCGTGATCAGGCACTCGCCGTCCCACGCGTAGTGCGCGCCGTACCGCGCGGCCAGGTCGTCGCAGACCAGCCGGCGCAGCTTCGGCAGGCCGGCGTTGCCGGTGTAGGTCGTGAAGCCGCGTTCCAGGGCGAAGATCCCGGCCTCGCGGACGCGCCACGGCGTCGCGAAGTCCGGCTCGCCGACGCCCAGGGAGATGACGTCGTCCATCTCGGCGGCGATGTCGAAGAACCGGCGGATGCCCGACGGCGGGCAGGCGGCGACGACCTCGTTCAGCTTCCTCACGGCCGGCCCTACGGGGTCACCGGCAGGCGGTGGTCCGGCTCGGCGTCGACGAAGGCCACCCCGGCGCGCTTGTAGGCCCGCAGGACGAAGTGCGTGGCGGTGGACTGCACGCGGTCGATCGTCGACAGCTTGCGGGACACGAAGTCCGACACGGCGCGGATGCTGCGGCCGGTCACCGTGCAGCGCAGGTCGTGCCCCCCGGAGACCAGGTAGACGCTGCGGACCTCGGGGAAGCGGGCGATCCGCAGCGCCACGTCGTCGAAGCCGACCGAGCGGGCCGGGGCGACCGCGACGTCGATGAACGCGGTGACGGCCTCGTCGCCGGCGCCGTCGCCCTGCTCGGCGGCGGCGCGGTCCCAGTCGACGACGGCGGTGTAGCGGCGGATCACCCCGCTCGCCTCCCACGCCGCCACCTGCGCCGCGACCTGCTCGACCGGCCGCCCGGTCATGGTCGCCAGCGTCTCGTGGGACAGGTGCGCGTCGCGCTCGAGCAGCTCCAGGATCTCCCGCACGGCGACGACGATAGGTGACGGCGGGGGGACGGCGCCCGGGCCGGGCCGGCAGGCCGTCCGGTCCGGTAACGAAGCGGTGACGAGTCGTGGCGGCCGGTCGACGCGACGGCCGGAGTCCGTACGGTCGGGGTCCGTGTCGACGGCCCACCCTCCGCCGCCGCCCGACCCGGATGGCCCGTCCGGCGCCGGGGACGACGCGCACACCCGGCCGAACCAGCCTCGGCAAGGGGGCTCCGCGCCTCCGGGCGGCTACCCGCAGCCCGGCTACCCCCAGGCGGGCGGCTACCCCCAGCCCGGCTACCCCCAGCCCGGCTACCCCCGGGCGGGCGGCTATCCCCAGCCCGGCTACCCCCAGGCGGGCGGCTACCCCCCGGCGGGCGGCTACCCGCCACCGGGCGACCCGGCCCACGGACGCGCCGGGGCGCTCGCGCACGGCGACCCGCTCGTCGCCACGTCGTTCTCCGACTGGTGGTCGAAGGTGATCGGGGTGCTCGCCCGCAGCTGGCAGCCACTGCTGGTCGTCCAGGTCGCGACGGTCGTCCCGGCGATGATCCTCGGCGCGGTCCTCACGGCGGCCGCGCCGGGCCCGTCGGCGCCGCTGTCGATCGCCGCCGCCGTGCTCGCCGTCGTCGCCGTGCTGGTCGTGGTCGTCGTCGCCCTGGTGGCCCAGGGCGCCTCGGTCTACGTCGTCGCGAAGCAGGCGTCGGGCGAACGGGTCGGCGCCGGGACCGCCCTGCGGTTCGCCGCCGGCCGGGCCGTCCCGCTGCTGGGCTGGGGGATCCTGGCCGCGCTCCTCACCGCGGTCGGCCTCCTGCTGCTCCTCGTGCCGGGCGTCTACCTGGCCGTCGTGTTCGCGGCCACGCTCACCGGCGTGATCATGTTCGAGCGGGCCGGCATCGAGCGGACCTTCGCGTTGGTGAACCCGGCGTTCGGCGGCACGTTCCTGCGCCTGCTCTCCTTCGGGCTCGGCGCGCTGGTCTACTCGGCGGTCGTCGGAGCGGTGGTGGGCGTGCTCGTGGACCGCGAGGGGTTCGTGGGCGGGCTGCTCGACGACGTGCTGACGCTGCCCGTCACGTTCGCCTCGGTGGGCGTCGCCGTCGTCACCTACGCCTCGCTGCGCCACCGGGAGAACCCGGCCGTCACCACGCAGGCGCTGGCCGCCGAGCTCGACCGGCCCTGAGCACCGTCCCGGGCCGGGCGGTCGGGTGGCACGCTGTCCGGGTGCACGAGGTGACGAGCGCCGCCGCCCACCGGGCGCTGACGCCACCCCGCGGGGGCGTCCGGTGAGCACCGAGGGCCTGTTCGACCTGGACGAACCCGCGGACCGCCCGGGTTCGACCGGCGCCGACGACCCGCCACCCGGTGCCCCGCTGGCCGTGCGGATGCGCCCGCGGACCCTCGACGAGGTGGTGGGGCAGGCCGCCCTGCTGGCGCCGGGGGCACCGCTGCGGCGGCTCGTCGAGGGCGGCGCGGCGGCGTCGGTGGTGCTGCACGGTCCGCCGGGCACCGGCAAGACGACGCTGGCCCGGCTGCTCGCGGGGCGGGGTGGCGGCGGGGAGCGCCACTTCGTGGCCCTGTCCGCGCTGTCGTCGGGGGTCAAGGAGCTGCGGGCGGTGATCGACGACGCGCGGCGGCGGCGCGGCCGCGGTCAGCAGACCGTCCTGTTCGTCGACGAGGTGCACCGGTTCAGCCGCACGCAGCAGGACGCCCTGCTCGGGGCGGTCGAGGAGCGGCTGGTGCTGCTCGTGGCCGCGACGACGGAGAACCCGTCGTTCTCGGTGGTCGCCCCGCTGCTGTCGCGGTCGCTGGTGCTGGCGCTCCAGCCGCTGACCGATGCGGAGGTGCGCACCCTGCTGCGCCGCGCCGTCGCCGATCCCCGCGGCCTGGGCGGGGCGGTCGCGCTGGCCGCGGAGGCCGAGGACGCGCTGGTCCGGCTGGCGGGCGGCGACGCGCGGCGGGCGCTCACGGCGCTGGAGGCGGCGGCGGACGGGGTCACCGGCGGGACGGCTGCGGAGACCGCCGGGGGGACCGCCGCAGGGGCGGCCGGGACGGCCGCGGACGTGCCCGTGGTCGACGCCGCGGCCGTCGAGCGGGCCGTCACCGAGGCCGCCGTGCGCTACGACCGCGCCGGCGACCAGCACTACGACGTCATCAGCGCCTTCATCAAGTCGATCCGCGGCTCCGACCCGGACGCCGCGCTGCACTACCTCGCGCGGATGCTCGTGGCGGGGGAGGACCCGCGGTTCGTCGCGCGCCGGCTGATGGTGCACGCGAGCGAGGACGTCGGGCTGGCCGACCCGACGGCGCTGCCGGCCGCCGTCGCCGCCGCGCAGGTCGTCGCGCTGGTCGGGCTGCCCGAGGCGCGGATCGCGCTGGCCCAGGTCACCCTGCACCTCGCGACGGCGCCCAAGTCGAACGCGGTGATCACCGCGATCGACGCGGCGATGGCGGACGTCCGCGCCGGCGCCGCCGGCCCCGTCCCGCCGCACCTGCGCGACGGGCACTACGCGGGCGCGGCGGCGCTGGGCAACGCCGTCGGCTACCGCTACCCCCACGACGCCGAGGGCGCGGTCGTCGCCCAGCAGTACCCGCCCGACGGCCTCGTGGGCCGCGACTACTACCGGCCGACGACGCACGGCGCCGAACGGGTGCTCGCCGAGCGCCTGCCCAAGCTGCGCCGCGCCGTCCGCGGCGAACGCCCCGACCGCTGACCGGCGGCGGGCTACACCGGGTCGCGGAGGATCGGGCAGCTCATGCAGCGGGGGCCGCCGCGGCCGCGGCCCAGCTCGCCACCCGGGATGTCGAGCACCTCGACCCCGTTCGCGCGCAGGCTCCGGTTCGTCGCCTCGTTGCGCTCGTAGGTCACCACCACCCCCGGGGCGACGGCGAGGGCGTTGCAGCCGTCGTCCCACTGCTCGCGCTCCGCGGCGTGCACGTCCTGGTCGGTGGTGAGGACCCGGATCGCCGGCAGCCCCATCGCCGCGGCGATCGCCTCGTGCATCCGCTCCGGCGGGTGGTCGGTGACGACCAGCTCCTTGTCCGCGACGCCCGGCTCCACGGTGTAGGTGGGGAGCAGGCCCAGCCCGGCGTACTTCGTGAACGTCTCCGGGTCCACCATCGTCATCACGGTGTCGAGGTGCATCATCGACCGGGTCTGCGGCAGCCGCACCGCCACGATCCGGTCGGCCGCGCCGCCGGCGAACAGCCGCCGGGCCAGCCGCTCGACGCCCGCCGCCGTGGTCCGCTCGCTCAGCCCGACGAGCACCGCGCCGCCGCCGACCACGAGGATGTCGCCGCCCTCGGTGGTGGCCACCCCGTCGCCCACCCCGTCGGACCAGTGGGCGAACCCGGCGTCGGCGAACAGCGGGTGCCACCGGTACACGGCCTCGTAGTTCGCCGTCTCCCGCACCCGGGCGATCTTGCGCATGCTGTTCACCGACACCCCCGCGCCGATCCAGGCCGACGCGTCGCGGGTGTAGAGGTGGTTCGGCAGGGGCTCGAGCACGAAGTCGTCGGACCCCAGCGCGTGCAGCACGATCGAGCGCGGCTCGGTGACCCGGTCGAGCAGCTCCCTCTTCGTGATGCCGCCGATCAGGTGATCGGTGAGCGTCTCGACGTCGAGGGCGTCGAAGAAGTTACGGAGCGTGTCAATGGCGACGGGGCCGTAGACCCGTTCGTCGAAGATGCTGTCGAGGACGAACGCCTTCGCCTCGGGCAGCTCGAGGGTGGCGCGCAGCAGGTCGCGGAACAGGTGCACGGTCACGCCGCGCTCGCGCAGCACCGCGGCGAAGCGGTCGTGCTCCTCCTGGGCGCGGTGCACCCAGAGCACGTCGTCGAACAGCAGCCGGTCCTTGTTGCCCGGGGTCAGCCGCAGGAGCTCGGGGCCGGGTCGGTGCAGGATCACCTGCCGCAACCGCCCGACCTCGGAGTCCACCCTGAAGGTCCCCGCGTTGCCGGGGATCGCTGCGCCGCCGTCCACCGCCTCATTCCACCACCGCCGTCCACCGGTGGTGAGATGCGGCGGTGCGCCTCGACCCCATCGACGAGAAGATCATCACGTTGCTCGTCGAGGACGCGCGGCGCAGCTTCACCGACGTCGGCGCGCGGGTGGGGCTGACGGCCTCGGCGGTCAAGCGCCGGGTGGACCGGCTGCGGGAGGGCGGGGCGATCGCGGGGTTCACCGTGCGGCTCGAACCCGGCGCGCTGGGCTGGACGGTCGAGGGCTACGTCGAGCTGTACTGCCGGGT
>DASVUG010000288.1:0-2799 GCA_036387155.1 Pseudonocardia sp.
TGCCCTGGTCCACCCCGACCGGCGACCACTACTCGGCCCGGATGTTCTGCGACATCGCCATGCCCGACGGCTCGCCGTCGTGGGCCGACCCGCGCCACGTCCTGCGCCGCGCCCTGTCCAAGGCCGGCGAGGCCGGCTTCACCTGCTACGTGCACCCCGAGATCGAGTTCTACCTGCTGCGCGACCTGCGCGGCGACGGCTCCGCGCCCGACCCCGCCGACCACGGCGGCTACTTCGACCAGTCCAGCCACGACGTCGCCCCGCACTTCCGGCGCAACGCCATCGAGACGCTGGAGTCGATGGGCATCTCGGTGGAGTTCAGCCACCACGAGGGCGGCCCTGGCCAGCAGGAGATCGACCTGCGCTACGCCGACGCGCTGACGATGGCCGACAACATCATGACCTTCCGCTACATCGTCAAGGAGGTCGCGATCACCCAGGGCGTGCATGCGTCCTTCATGCCCAAGCCGTTCACCGAGCACCCGGGCTCGGCGATGCACACGCACTTCTCGCTCTTCGAGGGCGACCGCAACGCCTTCCACGACCCCGACGACCCGTACGAGCTGTCGGAGACGGGCAAGGCGTTCGTCGCGGGCGTCCTGCGGCACGCGAAGGAGATCACCGCCGTCACCAACCAGTGGGCGAACTCCTACAAGCGGCTCATCGTCGGCGGCGAGGCGCCCACCAACGTCTGCTGGGGGCACGCGAACCGCTCCGCGCTGGTCCGCGTGCCGATGTACTCGCCGGGCAAGTCGTCCACCCGCCGGGTGGAGATCCGCACGCTCGACAGCGCCTGCAACCCCTACCTCGCCTACGCGGTGATCCTCGGGGCGGGGCTGCAGGGCGTCGCCAAGGGCTACGAGCTGCCGCCGCCCACCGAGGACGACGTCTGGTCGCTCACCGAGACCGAGCGCCGCGCGATGGGCTACGAGTCCCTGCCGCAGAACCTGCACGAGGCGCTGGTCGCGATGGAGCACTCGGAGCTCGTGGCGGAGGTCCTCGGCGAGCACGTCTTCGACTTCTTCCTGCGCAACAAGCGCGCGGAGTGGGACGCCTACCGCCGCCACGTGACGCCGTACGAGCTGGCCACCTATCTTCCTGTCCTGTGACCGGCACCTGGACGCAACGGGCGGGCTTCTACGTCGAGCACCTGTCCGAGCTGGGCTACCGCCCGCAGATCGACGACGACGGCGACATCTACTTCCGCCACGAGGGCGGGCACTACTACATCCTCGGGACGGACGACGAGCAGTACGTGCAGCTCGCCTACCTGAACTTCTGGCCGATCGAGGACGACGACGAGCTGCGCCGCGCCCTGCTGGCCGCGTCGGTGGCGAACCGGAACACCAAGGTGGCCAAGGTGTCGGTCCGGCCCGACCTGAAGGACATGCACGTCACCGCCGAGGTCTTCCTCGCCCGCCCGACCGACCTCGTGGACGTCTTCGAGCGGCTGGTCGGCGCCATCCAGACCGCGCGCGCCACGTTCGCCCAGGAGGTCCGGCGCCCGACCTGACGCGCGTAGGGTTCGTGGCATGCCACCGACGATCTTCGTCCTGTTCGGTGCCACCGGTGACCTGGCGCGGCGCATGGTGCTGCCGGCCTTCGCCGCGCTGGCCGCGGCGGGGCTGCTGCCCGAGCGGTGGGTGCTCGTCGGCAACGGGCGCCGCGACGACGACGACGCCTGGTTCGTCGACCACGTGCGCGACGTGCTCGGGGACGACGAGAAGGGCTTCGCCGCCGTCGCCGACCACCTGGTGTTCGCCGGCAACGGCTTCACCGCCGACGACCCGGGCGACCTGCCCGCCACGGTCGAGCGGGCGCGCGCGCAGCTCGGGCACGCCGACGACGAGCCCGCGCAGCTGGTGCACTACATCGCCCTGCCGCCCTCGACCTTCGAGCCGTACGTGACGGCGCTGGCCGCGCACGGGCTCACCGACGGCGCGCGGGTGGTCTTCGAGAAGCCGTACGGCACGGGCCCGGAGGCCTTCCGCCACCTCGAGGAGGTCGTCCGCGGCGTCCTCGACGAGGACCAGGTGTACCGGCTCGACCACTTCCTCGGGAAGGAGGCGACGCAGAACCTGCACGTGCTGCGCTTCGCGAACCGCCTGGTCGGGGACGTCTGGTGCAACGCCGGGGTCGAGCAGGTGGAGATCGACGTCCCGGAGACCCTCGACATCGACGACCGCGCCGGGTTCTACGACGCGACCGGCGCCACCCTGGACATGGTCGTCACCCACCTGTTCCAGGTGGCGGCCGAGATCGCGATGGAGCCGCCCGCGTCGCTGCGCCCGGCCGCCCTGCTGGAGGCGCGCGAGTCGGTGATCGCCTGCTTCCGCCCGCTGGACCCGGACGAGGTGGTCCTCGGCCAGTACGACGGCTACCGCGATGTCGAGGGCGTCGCCGACGACTCCGACACCGACACGTTCATCGCCGCGCGCCTCTGGGTCGACACCGACCGCTGGCGCGGCGTGCCCTTCCTGCTGCGCACCGGCAAGCGCCTGGCCGTCTCCGAGCAGCGGGTCACCCTGCGGCTGCGCGCGCCGGAGGGCGGCCCGGTCACCGACGCCCCGCCGGCCACCATCAGCCTGTCGCTCAAGGGCTCGGGCCAGCTGGACGTCGACATCGTCGCGAAGAAGCCCGGCCCCGAACTGGCGCTGACCAGCCGGACGGCGCCGCTGCCGCTCTCCGACGGCGACGGGCCGGACCTGCCGGCCTACGCCACGCTGATCCGCGACGTCCTG
Organism: Pseudonocardia sp.; assembly: GCA_036387155.1. Lineage (GTDB taxonomy): Bacteria > Actinomycetota > Actinomycetes > Mycobacteriales > Pseudonocardiaceae > Pseudonocardia. The sequence goes on from DASVUG010000288.1 coordinate 2,742, forward strand.
GAGGGCGACCGGTCGCTGTTCACGACCAGCGCGGGCCTGGCGGCCACGTGGCGGGTGG
>DASVUG010000289.1:0-2517 GCA_036387155.1 Pseudonocardia sp.
GGGCGGGGTCCGCGCGGTCCGGTTCGTGCCGGGCGGCGAGGTGGCCGTCGACATGGGTCCGGCCCGGGTCGGCGCCGCCAGCGCCGCGACGGTGTCCGACCGGGTGTTCGCGGGCGTGGCCGTGGACGTCGGCAACCCCCACCTGGCCTGCGTCACCGACGTCGCCCTCGACGGCCTCGACCTCACCGCCGCCCCGGGCCACGACGCGGCGCTGTTCCCCCACGGCGTCAACGTCGAGTTCGTGTCGCCGTTGCGGGCCCGGGCCGTGGACGCGGACCCGGCCGACGGCGCGGTCGGGGAGGTGGCGGTGCGGGTGCACGAGCGCGGGGTGGGGGAGACCCGCTCCTGTGGCACCGGCACCGTGGCGGCGGTGGTCGCCGCCCTGCGCGCCGCCGGGCGGGAGGGCGGGGAGGTCGCGGTGCGGACGCCGGGCGGCCGGCTGCGCGTCACCGTCACCGACGGCGTCGGCGTGCTGCAGGGCCCCGCGGTGCTCGTCGCGTCCGGCACGCTGGACCCGTCCTGGTGGGCGGACCTCGGCTGAGGCCGCCCGGGGGACGCCGGGAGTCACCGGGGCCGGGTGCCGACGACGCGCACCCGCCGGCGGAATCGACGCGACGCGACCGGCGTTGGACTGACAGTATGCGTACCACGATGACCGAACTCCCCCGTCCCTCCGCCGCCCTCGACCCGAGGCCGTTCAGCACGGCCTCGGCCGGTGACCTCGAGCTCGAGGAGCGCGGCTCCCTGCGCCGCGTCGCCGGCCTGTCCACCGAGCTCGCCGACGTCACCGAGGTCGAGTACCGGCAGCTGCGCCTCGAGCGCGTCGTGCTCGTCGGCGTCTGGACCGAGGGCAGCTCCGAGCAGGCGCGCGCGTCGATGACCGAGCTCGCGCGCCTCGCCGAGACCGCCGGCTCGCAGGTGCTCGACGGCCTGATCCAGCGGCGCGGCCGGCCCGACCCGGCCACCTTCATCGGCTCCGGCAAGGTCGCCGAGCTGGCCGACACCGTGCGCGCGGTCGGCGCGGACACCGTCATCTGCGACGGCGAGCTGTCCCCCGGGCAGCTGCGCCAGCTCGAGGACAAGCTCAAGGTCAAGGTGATCGACCGGACGGCGCTGATCCTCGACATCTTCGCCCAGCACGCCCGCTCCCGGGACGGCAAGGCGCAGGTCGAGCTCGCCCAGCTGTCCTACCTGCTCCCGCGCCTGCGCGGCTGGGGCGAGGCGCTGTCCCGGCAGGTCGGCGGGCGCGCCGCCGGCGGCGTCGGGATCGGCGGCCGCGGCCCCGGTGAGACCAAGATCGAGCTGGACCGGCGGCGGATCCGCCACCGCATGTCCAAGCTGCGCCGCGACATCGCCGCGATGCGCCAGGTCCGCGCGACGCAGCGGGGTGGCCGCCGCCGCAGCGAGGCCCCGGCCGTGGCGATCGTCGGCTACACCAACGCCGGCAAGTCCAGCCTGCTCAACGCGCTGACGGGTGCGGGCGTGCTCGTCGAGGACGCCCTGTTCGCCACCCTCGACCCGACGACGCGCCGGGCCGAGACCCCGGACGGCCGCGCCTACACGCTCACCGACACCGTCGGGTTCGTCCGGCACCTGCCCCACCAGCTCGTCGAGGCGTTCCGCTCGACGCTGGAGGAGACCGCCGGCGCGGACCTGCTCGTGCACGTCGTCGACGCGTCCGACCCGCTGCCCGAGGACCAGATCGCGGCGGTCCGCCGGGTGCTCGTCGAGGTCGGCGAGGAGTTCGGGCGCATGCCGCAGGAGCTGCTGGTGGTCAACAAGACCGACGCCGCCGGCGACCTCGCGCTGGCCCGGCTGCGCCACCTGCTGCCCGACGCGGTGTTCGTCTCCGCGCACCGCGGCGACGGGCTGCGCGTGCTGCAGAACCGGATCGCGGCGCTCCTGCCCCGCCCGGACCTCGACGTCGAGCTGCTGCTGCCCTACACCGAGGGGGCGCTGGCCTCCCGGGTGCACGCCGAGGGCACGGTGCTCGCCGAGGAGCACACCGCGGAGGGCACCCGGCTGCACGCCCGCGTGGGCGCCGAGCTCGCCGCGGCCGTCCTCCCGTTCGCGCACGCGGGCGGCGGCGGGGCCGGCCTCGGCTGACCCTCCCGGTGGCGAGCCTGCCCGCGCTCCTCGCGGCGGCGCTGGTCGGCGTGGTTCCCGCGGCGGCCCCCGCGGCGCCGCAGGCCCGCTGCGCGGTGGCCGACGCCCGGCTCGCGGAGCTGTCCGGGCTCGCGGTCGTCGGTGGTCCCACGCGAGCGGGCGCCGCGGCCGCGAGCGGCGAGGGCGTGTGGGCGATGGCGGACGGCGGGCGGCGCGTCGCGCTGCACCGGCTCGACCCCGCGACGTGCGCGATCGTGGAGACCCGGACCGCGTCCGTCGACCCCTACGACGCCGAGGACCTGGCCGCGGCGCCGGACGGGACGCTGTGGGTCGGCGACACCGGCGACAACGACCGCCGCCGCGCGACGGTCGCGGTGATCGCCGTGCCCGCCCGGGGGCCGGCCGCGCTGC
>DASVUG010000290.1:0-8743 GCA_036387155.1 Pseudonocardia sp.
CGGCACCCGCTACACCGACCTGTGCTACGGCTACAACGCCTTCTGGGCCGACCTGCTCCCCCTGCTCGACCTCCCCGACCCCACCGCCCCCGCCCCCGACACCGCCGACGGCATGCTCTGGGGCGACGGCTTCGAGATCGAAACCGTCCTCAACTGCCGCGCCGCCGCCGCCGGCCTCGCCATCACCGAAGTGCCGTCGGTCGAGCGCCGGCGCATCTTCGGCGAGACGAACCTGCGGACCTTCACCGACGGGGTGCGGGTGCTGCGTACGCTGCTGGCCGAGCACCGGCGCGCCGACCGGCGCCGGACGGTGCGCTCGCCGGGCTGACGTCGGACCGGCTCGGTCCGACGTGGGGCGGCTGCCCCGCGCGGAGCACGGGACGGGCGCGCCGTGGCCGGACCGGCGGCTGTGCCGCCGCTCGGCCGCCCGTACCGAGGAGGACGTCTGTCGTGATCCGCCCCGCCCCAGGCCTGCCGACGGCGACGGTCGTCATCTGCGTGTACACCGACAACCGCTTCGGCGACATCGTCGCCGCCGTGGACTCGGTGCGGGCGCAGGACGTCGTACCGGCTCAGGTGCTCGTGGTCGTCGACCACAACCCGGCGCTGCTCGCCCGCGTGCGCGAGGCGCTGCCCGCGTCGGTGCGCGTGCTGCCCAACGCGCGGGGCCGCGGGCTGTCGGGGGCGCGGAACACCGGTGTCGCCGTGGCGAGCGGGGACGTCGTGGTCTTCCTCGACGACGACGCCGCGGCCCGGCCGGGCTGGCTGCGGGCGCTGCTCACCCCCTACGCCGACCCGGAGGTCGTCGCGGTGGGTGGGTCGGCCCACCCGTACTTCCCCGTGTCCCGCCCGGCGCTGCTGCCCAGCGCCGGTACCGGCCCGGACGCGACGGGCGAGCTGGACTGGGTGGTCGGCTGCACCTACACCGGGCAGCCCACCGGGCGGGCCGAAGTGCGCAACCTCATGGGCTGCAACATGTCGGTGCGCCGTGTGGCCTTCGCGCGGGTCGGCGGCTTCGCCGAGGACCTGGGGCGGATCGGGCGCAACCCGCTGGGCTGCGAGGAGACCGAGCTCTGCATCCGGATCCGGCAGGCCTACGGCCGTAACGGCCGGACGGCGCGGATCGTGTTCGAACCGGCCGCCCAGGTGGACCACCGCGTGGGCGTGGACCGCCTGCACTGGTCCTACCTGCGCCGGCGCAGCTGGTCGGAGGGCCTGTCGAAGGCGGCGGTCGCGCAGCTCGTGGGCCGCGAGGACGCCCTGTCCACCGAGCGGGAGTACGTCCGGTCGGTGCTACCGGCCGCGGTCCTCCGCGAGCTGCGCGCCGGCCGGCCCGACGCGGCCGCCGCGGTCGTCGTCGCGCTGTCCTGGACGGTCGCGGGCTACCTGCGCGGCAAGCTGCCCGGGGCGACCACCCGGACGCGGCTGGCGGCGCTCGACCAGGCCGTGCACGAGCCGGTGGTCACCAAGGACCCCCTGACCACGGCGCTGCCGGTCGTCGCCCCGGCCGCCGGCCGCGAGCGGAGCGGCCGTGTCTGAGCCGGCGCCGCCGCCCGTCCGGCGGCGCGTCACCAGCTTCGTCCCGCAGCGCACCCGGTTCACCGAGGGGCAGGCCCACGCCTGGCAGCGGCTGTGGCCGCGCTACGGCGGCGACGTCGAGGACGTGCTGTCCGGCGCCGTCCCCTACGACCCGCCCGCGTGGTTCGGCCGCAGCGCCCCGCTGGTCCTGGAGATCGGCCCGGGGACCGGCGGGTCGACGGTGGAGCAGGCCCTCGCCGCCCCCGAGGTCGACCACCTGGCCGTCGAGGTCTTCGAACCCGGGCTGGCGCAGCTGCTGCGCCGCATCGACGACGCGGGCGTGGGCAACCTGCGGCTGCTCCGCGGCGACGCCGTCGAGCTGCTGCGCGCGGCCGTCCCCGCCGGCTCCCTGCACGGGATCCGCATCTACTTCCCCGACCCGTGGCCCAAGCGGCGCCACCACAAGCGCCGGCTCGTGCAGCCGGGGTTCGTGGCGCTGGCCGCGTCCCGGCTCGAACCCGGCGGGACCCTGCACCTGGCCACCGACTGGGAGCACTACGCGCTCCAGATGCGCGCGGTGTGCGCCGCCGAGCCGCTCCTGGTGGACGCCGCGCCGGGCCCCGACGGGTGGACCCCGCGGCCCGACTGGCGGCCGTGGACGAAGTTCGAGCGGCGCGCGCTGGCCGAGGGCCGGGTCGTGCGCGACCTCGTCTACCGCCGTGGTGGCGCACCGCACACCGTCGTTGACGGGCAGTGACGACGTAGTACCGTTCCGGGGCGATCTCGATGATCGACGGACGGGAGAGAGGGATGGCACCGTCGTCCTTCGTCGCGCGTGAGCTCTGCCCGGCCCGGCGCGCGGCGGTACCTCGACCCGCCGACGACGGCGTGCGGCCCGGTGCCGCGGGCGGGCCGGGGCTCGACCTCGACCTCGACCTCGACGAGGTATGGGCGTTCCTCGACCAGCACCACGCCGAGACGACGCCCGCGGTCCCCTTGGTGGACCGCTGGGCGCAGGTCCGCCGGGAGATCGCGGCCACCGGCACCTACACGCACACCGTCGACGAGCTGGAGTTCGGCGCCCGGGTCGCCTGGCGCAACTCGGCGCGCTGCATCGGCCGGCTGTACTGGAACAGCCTGCGGGTGCGCGACCGGCGCGACTGGCGGGGACCCGCGGCGGTCGCCGAGGAGTGCGTGCGACACCTGCGCGAGGCCACCCGCGGCGGCCGGATCCGCCCGACGATCACCGTGTTCGCCCCGGACCGGCCCGGGCGGCCCGGCCCGCGGGTCCACAACGAGCAGCTCGTCCGCTACGCCGGGCACCGCACCCCGACCGGGACCGTCGGCGACGGGCGGCTGGCCGGGTTCACCGATCGGGTGCGCGCAGCCGGCTGGCGGCCCCCGCAGCCGGCCGGCCGGTTCGACGTCCTGCCGCTGCTGGTCTCCGACGGCGGGCCGCCCGAGCTGTTCGAGGTGCCGCGCGACGCCGTCCTGGAGGTCCCGATCTCCCACCCCGACCTCGGCTGGTTCGCCGAGCTGGGGCTGCGCTGGTACGCGGTGCCGACGATCAGCGACATGCCGCTCCGGATCGGCGGGGTGACCTACCCGGCGGCGCCGTTCAACGGCTGGTACCTGGCCACCGAGATCGGCGCCCGCAACCTCGCCGATGCCGACCGCTACGACCTGCTGCCCGCGATCGCGGCGCGGATGGGGTCGGACACCCGCTCGCTGCGCACGCTGTGGAAGGACCGGGCGCTGCTCGAGCTGGTGGTCGCGGTGCAGCACTCGTTCGACCACGCCGGGGTGACGCTGGCCGACCACCACACCGAGTCGGCGCGGTTCCTGCAGCACGTGGCCCGCGAGGAGGCCGCGGGACGGCGCTGCCCGGCCGACTGGAGCTGGATCGTGCCCCCGATGTCGGGCGCGCTCACGCCCGTCTTCCACCGCTACTACGACGAGCCCGAACCCGGCACGACCCCCGCCTTCCTGCCGCCGCCCGCCGGGTCCTGAACCCGACGTCGTCCGGACGGCCCGTGCGACCTGCGGATCTGCGGCCCGCTCCGCGGGTCGGTGATCCTCCGGGACCGCGTACGCTCGCCGCATGGCGACCTCGACCCCCCGCGCTGCATGACCAGTGCCACCGCCGCCGCACCCACCGCCGCCGCGCCGGAGCGGCCGGACCGCGTGCTGCTGGTCTGGGACGCGCCGAACATGGACATGAGCCTCGGCTCGCTGCTCGGCGCCCGCCCGACGTCGGCGTTCCGCCCCCGGTTCGACGCGGTGGGGCGCTGGCTGCTGGAGGTCGCCGGTCCCGACGCGACCGCCGAGGCGTGCGTGTTCACCAACGTGGTGCCCGGCAGCACCGAGGTCGTGCGGCCGTGGGTCGAGGCGCTGCGCAACGTCGGCTTCGCGGTGTTCGCCAAGCCGAAGGTCACCGACGACAGCGACGTCGACGACGACATGCTCGCCCACATCGCGCTGCGGGCCGCCGAGGGCGGGCTCTCGCACGTGGTCGTGGCGTCGGGCGACGGGCGGGCGTTCCGCGAGCCGCTCGAGGAGCTCGTCGCGAAGGACACCTGCGTCACCGTCATCGGGTTCCGCGAGTACGCGAACTTCGCCCTGAACTCCGAGCTGATCGAGTTCGTGGACCTGGAGGACATCGACGGCGTCTTCCGCGAGCCGCTGCCCCGGATGACGCTGGAGACGCTGCCGGACACGGGCGCCTGGCTGCCGCCGTTCCGCTCGCTGCGGTCGCTGCTCGAAGCGCGCCGGTGACGCCGCCGCCCGGCGGCGCGCGTCACCCCGGACCGGCCCCGCCGGCCCGCCCGGCCGGTGCGGCCCCGCGAGTGCGCACGTTCGGCAGCGCGAGTGCGCACGTTCGGCAGCGCGAGCGCGCACGTTGAGCAGCGCGAGTGCGCACGTTCGACAGCGCGAAAGCGCAGTTCCGACAGCGCCGGCGAGCGCGGCCGTGCGGTTCACGGCGCCCGTGGTGCTGCCGTGCGACCCGGCCTGCTCGGTGCTCCGCGACGCCGCCGTGGACGTCGCCGAGGGGCGGATCACCTGGATCGGCCCCGTCGCGGAGGCGCCACCGGCGCCCGCGGACGTGCGGCACCTGCCCGGGATCCTGCTGCCCGGGCTGGTGAACACGCACTGCCACACGCCCATGCTGCTGCTGCGCGGGCTGGGCGGGGACCTGCCGCTGCTGCGCTGGCTGCACGAGGTCATGTGGCCCGCCGAGGCCCGGCTGACCGCGTCGGACGTGCGCGCCGGCATGACGGCGGGCTGCGTCGAGCTGCTGCGCACGGGCACCACCACCAGCGTCGAGATGTACTTCTTCACCGACGCGGTGGTCGACGCGGTGCTGGCGGCGGGGTCGCGGGTGCTGCTGACGCCGGGTGTCATCGCCGCGCCCGGTTGGGACCGCCTCGGCAGCTGGACGGCCATGCGCGACGGCATCTCGCGGCGGATCGACCGCGACGGCCTGCGCCACGGGCCGGGCGAGCGGATCGAGCTCGGGTACGGCCCGCACGCGGCGTACACGCTGCCGACGGAGGCGCTGCGGTCGGTCGCGGAGCACGCCCGGAAGCGGGGGGCGCTGCTGCACCTGCACCTGGCCGAGACGCGGGAGGAGGACGCGGCGCTGCGCGCCGAGCACGGCTCGGTGCCGGCCCTGCTCGACCGGCTCGGGGTGTTCGGGGGCCGGGTGCTCGCGGCGCACGGGGTCCACCTCTCCGACGACGACGTCGGCCTGCTCGCGGCGCGCGGGGTCGCGGTGGCGCACTGCCCGGGCTCCAACGCGAAGCTCGCGGCCGGCGTCGCGCGCGTCGGGGCGCTGCGACGGGCGGGCGTGCGGGTGGGGCTGGGCACGGACGGCCCGGCGTCGGGTGACGACCTCGACCTGTGGCACCAGGCCCGGCTCGCCGGCCTGTTCGCCCGGGTGGGCAGCGGCGACGCCGCGGCCCTGACCGCGCCGGAGCTCCTCCTGCTCGCCACCCGCGACGGGGCCGCGGCCGTCGGCCGGGACGACCTCGGGGCGCTCGAGCCCGGCCGGTGGGCCGACCTGGTGCACGTCGACCTCGCCGACCCCGCCTTCGTCGACCCGACCGACGACGCCCAGCTGCTGTCGAACCTCGTGTGGGCGGCGGGGGCCCGGGCGGTGCGCGACGTGTGGGTGGCGGGCGAGCAGGTGCTGGCGGACGGCGAGCCGACCCGCGTCGACCGCGCCGCCGCCACCCGCGCCGTCCGCGACGCCGCCGCCCGCCTCCACACCTGACCCGCGAGTCGGCAGGTTCCGGCCGGCGAGTCGGCATGTTCGGGCTGGCGAGTCGGCAGGTTCCGGCCGGCGAGTCGGCAGAATCCGGCCGGTGAGACGGCAGGTTCCGGCCGGTGAGTCGGCGAGGACCCGGACGACGGATGTGGGCTTCCGGAACGGTCACGACCGGATCCGTCGCGGCTCGCGGTGCCGGCGGGGTCGTAGCGTCCCGACGACGCGTGCCCGCAGGTCCACACCGCGACGGGCGAACGCCGCGTACAGCTCACTCTCCAGGCGAACCGGGTTGGCGAGGTCCTCGACGCCGACCACGATGACGATCCAGCCTCGACGTGTCAGGTCACGGATCCGCGCTTCGTCGTGTTCCTCACGTCCGACGTGGGCGGCGTAACCGTCGTACTCGATCGCTATCAGGACCTTCGACCAACCGAGGTCGAGTCGGTAAAGCAGGCGGCCGCCCAGGTCCCGGACGGGCAGGTTGACCTCCGGGACCGGGAAGCCGAGGTCGACCACTCGCCACAACAGGCGACTCTCGGAAGGTGACTCGGCGCGCCCGGTCGCGAGATCGACCAATCGTCGGCCGACAACGGTGCCTCGCGGATCCGGACGGACCTGCAGCCGCTCACGGAGTCGGCGACGAAAGGCCGGACGGTCCAGCTCGTCCAGCTGCGCGAACGCCTCGTCGAGCACCGCGAGCGCATCCGGCGGGTACATCGTGCAGGCGAGATCGGAGACCACCCGGTCGAGGCTGAGCACCGGAAGGCCGTCCCGGTCCTCCCGGTCGGTGTCGATGTTCGACCCGTTGTGGACGACGATGCCGGGCCGTCGCTGGACGCGTGTCTCGTAAGGCAACAAGAGGTGAACCGGGGTCGGCGCTGCCGAGGTCAACCCGTGGAGGAATGCGGCCGACGGCCCGGTGACGACCGACAAGGGGCCGGTCGCGAGGCGTGCGGCCGTCATCAGGGTGACGGGTTCGGTGGCACGGGCAGGATCGACGAGGACCCCGGCCCACGGCGTGATCACCTCTCCGGTCTCCAGCGCGGTCCGGACGCGACGCCGGCCGAGTACGGCGACGACGTCGCGCTGACGTCGGGCACCTGCGGGTCCGAGATCGAGGAACGACATGCGGGGACGGTGCCGGCTCCCCAGGACCGTGCGTGGGCGATCGAGCCGAGCTGTGGACAACCGGCGGCGTTTGCTGGTGCGGTATCCACAACTCGGCGGCCACTTCTTGCCGACTCGCGTGCCAGTTCTTGCCGACTCGCGGGGCTACGGGCCGAGGACGGTGTCCAGGTGGGCGTTGGTGAAGCGGCGGTCGGGGTCGAGGCGGTCGCGGACGCGGCGGAAGTCGGGGGCGGCGGGGTAGGCCGCGTCGACGTCGGCGGCGGTCCAGTCGTGGCGGGTGGCCCAGTGGGGGCGACCGTCGACGTCGCCGAGCACCGACGCGACCAGGCCGAACAGGGGGTCCGGGTCCGTGCCGTGGCGCACCCTGACCGCGATCCAGGCCGTCGGGCGGGCGTGGGCGGGGTGCAGCCAGCCGGTCTCGGGAGCCCCGCAACGCACCAGCACGGGCATCCGCGGGACGAGGTCGCGGGCGGCCGTCGCGGCGGCGAGCTCGCGCAGCGCCCGCCCGATCGCCGGCCGGGGCAGCGCCCACTCGCTGACCTCGGCGCGCACGGGTCGTTCGACGACCAGGACGCGGTGCGGCGGGCCGGTCGTGGACCCGCTCCACCGGCTGGCCGACCGGCGCAGCGCCGGGGCGAGGCGGGGCACGACACGGCCGAGGGCGTGCACGGAGCCGACGGCGGCCGCAGTGCCCACCGCCGCGCCCACCGCCACGGCGCGCCCGGCCACCCGGCGCTCGTCGGGAGTCGGGTCGACCGGGTCGACCGGGTCGGCCCAGCGCGCGAGGGCGTCGCCGTCCGGGAAGACCTCCAGCTCCGTCCAGTGGTGGCGCTCCAGGACGCCCTCGTCGAGCAGCGCGGCCAGCGGCCGGAGCTGCTCCTGGGCGGCGAGGTCACGCTCCGGGACGACGGCCAGGTCCACCTCGGTGAGGACGCCGAGCGCGCCGAGCCCCGTGCGGACGGCGTCGAGGTCGGGCCCGTCGATCCGGCGCAGTGAACCGTGCCCGTCGACCAGGCGGACGCCCCGGACCAGCGACGACAGCGACCCGACTCCGGCCCCGCTGCCGTGCGTCCCGGTGCTGACCGCGCCGGCGACGGTGACCCCGTCCCCGCGCGGCAGCGCCGCCAGCGACAGCCCGCGCCCGGACAGATCGAGCAGCAGGTCCGTCAGCTTCTCCCCCGCCCGCACCCGGACGACGTCGCCGTCGACCCCCACGACGCCCGTCAGCGCGGACGTGTCGAGCTGCACCTCGTCGGTGACGGCGACCGGGCTCCACGACCACCGGGCCCCCACGGGGCGGATGCGCTGCCCGCGGTCGGCCGCCCGGAGCACCGCGGCGACGACCCCGGCCTCGTCGAGCGGCCGGTCGGTCGCCCGCGGCCGGCTCTGCTGCCCCCCGGACCAGTTGGTCCACACCTTCGGGAGCCTAGTGCCCACGGCTGCGGCACACCGGGCCCCGGCGACTGGCCCGCTCGCACCGGGGGTGGTCGGACGCCGCGGGTGGACGGACCCGTCCCGGCTGGGACGGTCGGCCGGGGGTCACCAGCCGGCGGGGGCGAGGCGGCGGTGGTGGCGTCCCGTGTCGCTGACCGGGTCGTACGCGGCGGAGTCGGGCCCGTGGCGGCGCATCCCGAACGCCGCCCCACGGACCCTCGACCGGGACGACGCCGCCCGCGAGCGCACCGGCCCGGACGACCCGGCCTCGGACCACCCGGGCCCGGCCGGCACCGACTCGAGCCGGGGCGGGCCGTACGGCGCGTGGGCGAACCGCCCGAGCTGCGCCGGCGTCGCACCCGAGGCCGCCGGCTCGTGCGACCGCGGGGCGAACGG
>DASVUG010000291.1:0-2621 GCA_036387155.1 Pseudonocardia sp.
GACTCCCACCCCGGCGACACCCGCGCGGGACGCCGACCGGGCCTGGACCCCGCCGGGACCGCGACGGCGGTGGGCGGCCTGGTCCTGCTCGTCGTCGGCACGGGCATGGTGCAGGACCCCGGCCCGGTCCCCGCCCCGGTCGTGCTGGTGGCCGCGGTCGCGCTGCTGGCGCTGTTCCTGGTGACGCAGCGGCGCGGACGCGATCCGCTGCTGCCCCGGGCGGCGCTGACCGACCGGGCGTTGCTCGTGCCGCTCGGGGTCGCCTTCGTCAACACGGCCACCACCAGCGCGTCCGGCACCCTGGTGGCGCTGGTGGCCGCGGACCTGCTCGGGCTCGGCGCCCGGGCCACCGGGTTCGTGCTGCTGCCGTTCTCCGTGATGGTCGTGGTCGGCTCGGCGGCCGGCGGGTTCTGGCTGCGCCGGCCCCGGCACGTCGGCATGGCCGTCGGGCTGCTCGTCGTCGCGGTGGCGATGGCGGGGCTGGCCGTCGCCACCGGGGCGCGTTCGGCTCCCTTCGTCGCCGCCGCGGTCGCGGCCGCCGGGCTCGGGTTGTCGTGGGCCGCGGTGACCTCGACCGACGCCGCCACCGCGGCGCTGCCGCCGGCCCAGCAGGGCACGGCCGCCGGCGCGGCCAACACCGCCGCGCAGGTGGGCACGGCCGTCGGCGTCGCCGTGCTGCTGACCGTCGCCTCCCTCCCGCGCGACGCCGGGACCGGCTTCGTCGTGGCGTTCCTCTGCGCCGCGGCCGTGGCCGCCGCCGCGTCGCTCGCCCTCGGGCTGGGGGCCCGCCCCCGGGCCCGCACGGCGTGACCGGTCGGGCCGGTCCCGTCAGCAGTTGCGCAGGAACTCGTCGAGCACGCGCGTGCCGAACTGCAGCGCGTCCACCGGCACACGCTCGTCGATGCCGTGGAACAGCGAGGCGAAGTCCAGGTCGGCCGGCAGCCGCAGCGGGGCGAAGCCGTAGCAGCGGATGCCCAGCGCCGTCGCGAACGACTTCGCGTCCGTCCCGCCGGAGAGCATGTACGGCGCGATCTGCGCGTCCGGGTCGTGCACCCGCAGCGCCGCGGCCATCGCGTCCACGAGCGCGCCCTCGAAGGGCGTCTCGACCGCGGGCAGGTGCGTGACCCACTCCCGCTCGACGTCGGGCCCGAGCAGCTCGTCGACCTCCCGCAGGAACGCCTCCTCGCGCCCGGGCAGCCACCGGCAGTCGACCACCGCCTCCGCGGTCGAGGGGATCACGTTCGCCTTGTAGCCGGCGTGGAGCATCGTGGGGTTCACGGTGTCGCGGACCGTCGCGCCGACGATGCGGCCCAGCGGACCGAGCTTGGCGATGCCGCCCTCGACGTCGTCGGTGGGCACCTCCAGCCCCGTGACCTCGGCGAGCCGGTCCAGGAACTGCCGCACGGTGGCGTGGACGCTCAGCGGGAAGCGGTGGTTCCCCAGCTTCGCGACGGCCTCGGCGACCTTGGTGACGGCGTTGTCGTCGTGCAGGAACGACCCGTGCCCGGGCACCCCGCGCGCCCGCAGCCGCATCCAGCCCAGGCCCTTCTCGGCGGCCTCGACGACGTAGAGCCGCCGGTCGTTGGCCGTGATCGAGAACCCGCCGACCTCGCCGACGGCCTCCGTGCACCCGTCGAACAGGTCCGGGCGGTGCTCGACGAGCCACTGCGCGCCGAGCGCCCCGCCGGCCTCCTCGTCGGCGAGGAACGCGAAGACCAGGTCCCGCGGGGGCACCACGCCGTCGCGCTTGAACCGCCGCGCGACCGCGATCATCATCGCGTCCATGTCCTTCATGTCGACCGCGCCGCGGCCCCACACGTAGCCGTCCTGGACGGCGCCGGAGAACGGGTGCACCGACCACTCCGACGCCTCCGCGGGCACCACGTCCAGGTGCCCGTGGAGCAGCAGCGCCCCGCGCCCGGGGTCCGCACCCGGGAGCCGGCAGAAGACGTTGGTGCGCCCGGGCGCGCCGGAATCGAGCACCTCGACGGTGTAGCCGACCTCGGTGAGCTTGCCCGCGACGTACTCCGCCGCCGCCCGCTCCCCCACCGTCCCCTCGGGCTCGCCGGTGTTCGTCGTGTCGATGGCGATGAGCTCCGAGGCCAGCTCGACGACCTCGTCCTCGGCCTGGACCCCGCCGGCGCGCGTCATGGGGATCTTCCTACCACCGTGCGGCCGCACCCGAGCGGTCCGCTATCCTGACCGGGCACGGAGGACGCCACCCGTGCGCAGGTCCGAGTGGCGGAATGGCAGACGCGCTAGCTTGAGGTGCTAGTGCCCTTCAACGGGCGTGGGGGTTCAAGTCCCCCCTCGGACACGTTCACCACCCGCCTCCAGTTCCTCCTGTGCCCGATTGATCGGGTCTACGAGCGCGACGGGGTCGACGCCCGCCTCGGTGGCCGCGTGCAGGCGGCGTAGCCGCTGCTAGGCGTCCGTCAGGCCCGGTCCGCCGCGCCAGGGCGCGCGATCTCGGCCGTGTGCTTAATGTGTGTCCGAGGGGGGACTTGAACCCCCACGCCCGATAAAGGGCACTAGCACCTCAAGCTAGCGCGTCTGCCATTCCGCCACCCGGACCTGCTCGCACGGCCTAGCCCGGGCCGAGTCGCGGTTGGCATCCGCGT
>DASVUG010000292.1:0-2028 GCA_036387155.1 Pseudonocardia sp.
ACCCGCTTGCCGAGCTCGGCCACCGCCGCGGCGCGGTCGCGGCCGGTGCCGGCGTAGCCGACGTTCAGCTCGGCGCGGTCGGCGACCTGCTCGTACCAGCCCGACCCCTCGGTGACGATCTCTGCCATGGCGCCCAGCCTCGCACAGATCGGCCTCTCTACGGCTTTCTCGGGTTTCCCCGAGTTCGCGGTAGCAACGGCGATGGCGGGTCGACGCGAGGGCCCTATCCGTTGTTCTCGGACGATCGCTAGAAACGGGGATACGGAGCGATCGGCTGCCCGGCATCGCCGTCGATACGCGCGTCTACGGTCTCGCCGAGAAAGCGCGATACGCGCGTAGGCGCCCGATCATGCGGGGCGCGGCATCCGGAGCTCGCCCAGCGGCGGGGCGTGCAGCGGGGCGGTCCGCCAGCGGGCCGAGCACGTCCCGTCCCCGGCCTCCACCCGCAGCCGGTGCGGCGTCTCCAGGAAGATGACGTCCGCCCGGAACCGGCCGGCCGCCGTCCAGCCCCCGCTCGCCGCGAGCGGAACCCCGTCGCCGTCGCTGACGTGCCAGGTGCCCGTGCCCACCCGGGCCCGGTGGCGGGCACCGTCCTCGACGAGCTCGACGGTCCAGCCGTCACCGGTCCGCTCGAGCCGCAGGCCGGTGAGCGTGGCCGGTGCGTCGACCTGCCCCGGCGCCACCGTGAACTCGGCGCCGGACCACGCGGCCGGGTCGACCGGTTCCGGGTCGGCCGTGACCGGGGGCAGCGCCGCGCGGGCCAGCCGCTCGGCCAGCTCGCGGTCGGCGGTCCCGCGCTCGGCCGCCCCGCGGTCGGTCGGCGCGGTCGGACCGGCGTCGACGGCGGGCACGAGGTGGTCCCACACGGCGTCGAGCACGCGCTGCATGTCCGGGGCGTCCGCGGTGGTGGCGACGACCACGTCCTGCTCCGGCAGCACCACGCAGAACTGCCCGAACGCGCCGTCGCCGCGGTAGCCGTGCCGCGACATCCAGAACTGGAACCCGTACCCCTGGCGCCAGTCCGGCTCGGGCTCGTCGGGGTTGTCGACGTGCCGGCGGGTGGCGTCGGCGACCCACTCCTCGGAGAGCAGCTGCCGGCCGTCCCACCGGCCGCGTTGCAGGTGGAGCTGGCCGAGGTGGGCGACAGCCGCCGTGGTGGCGTGGAAGCCGGAGAACCCGAGGTCGCGCCCCGGCGGGTACTGCTGCCACCCGTACGGCTCGATGCCGAGCGGGGCGAACAGCCGCGGCGCGAGGTAGTCGGTCAGGGTCGCGCCGGCCCGCTTCTGGATGATCGCCGCGAGGGTGTAGGTGCACGGCTGGTTGTAGGCGAAGACCGTCCCCGGCTCCTCGTCGGGCGGGGTGAGCAGGAAGCCGCGGACCGGCTCCTGCGGGTCGCGCCGCCGGGCCCGGTCGAGGGTGTCGGCACGGTGCCCGCTGGCCATGGCCGCGACGTGGCGGACGAGCATCCGCCGGCTGCGCGCGTCCGTGACGTCGGCGGCGAACTCGGGGAAGTAGGAGATCACGGGGGCGTCCAGGTCCAGCAGGCCGTCGGCCACCGCGAGCCCCGCCGCCGTCGCGGTGAAGCTCTTGCTCAGCGAGTAGAGCAGGTGCGCGCGGTCCGGGGTGTACGGCGCCCACCAGCCCTCGGCGCTCACCCGGCCGTGCCGCAGCACCATCAGCGAGTGCAGCTCGACGTCGTCCGCCGCGTCCGTCGCGTCGAGGAAGGCGGACAGGCCCGCCGGGTCGACGCCCTCGGCGCTCGGCGTGCTCCTCGGCAGGGTGAAGGCCACGCGGGCGACACTACGGAGCCGGCGCCTCCGGGGGGCGGGCTGCGGGGATCGGCGACACGCCATCGCGCTCGATAGGCGCTTCTACGGTTCGGGCGAGACTCGCCGATACCGTCCGATGCGTGGACCCCGTGCGCAACCCGTTCGCCCCCGGTGCCGGCCAGCGCCCGCCCGAGCTCGCCGGGCGGGACCGGGAGGTCGACGCGTTCGAGATCGTGCTCGAGCGGGTGGCGCGCGGCCG
>DASVUG010000293.1:0-8097 GCA_036387155.1 Pseudonocardia sp.
GCCCGAGCGCCGGTACGGCCCGGCGTCGGGATCACCGCTGGGCGACGCGGGCCAGCAGCTTGCGGGTGCTGTCGCGGCGACCCCGGGCGACCACCGCCGGTCCGGCGGCTCAGCGGCTCGCGGGGCGGTACGTGCAGATCAGGACGCCCGTCGCGGTGGTCGTGGCGGAGACGAGCTCCAGCGGGCGCGCCCGACCGCCGCCCGGGAAGATCCGCTTCCCGCCGCCCAGCAGGACCGGCTCGATCATCAGCCGGTACTCGTCGACGAGGTCGTGCTCGACGAGCTGCGCGGCCAGCGAGGCGCTGCCCATGACCTGCAGCCCGCCGCCGTCGCGGGCGCGGAGCCCGCGCACCGCGCCGAGCGCGTCGTCGGCGGGCAGCAGCGTCGTGCCCGGCCAGGTGAGGTCGTCGGCCGTCAGCGTCCGCGACGCGACGTACTTGGGGATCTCGTTCATCCGGTCGGCGAACGGGTCGCCGGCCCGCTCGGGCCAGGCGGCGGCCATCGTCTGCCAGGTCCGCCGCCCGAACAGCAGCGCCTCGGTCCCCGCCATGGCCTCGGCGATCGCCGGCCCCATGGTCTCGACGTCGAAGTACGGCATGGACCAGCCGCCGTGCGCGAAGCCGCCGTCGGTGTCCTCCTCGGCCCCGCCGGGCGCCTGCACGACGCCGTCCAGGCTCATGAACTCGCTGATGATGATCCGCATCTGTGCTCCCGGGTCGGTGTCGGGGTGAGGACGCTCGAGGTGCCGCGAAGTCATCGGCGTCCGCGGTCGGGACCACGAACACGCGGCGGACCTCAGCCGGTCGTGGACGACGCGGAGGAACTCGCGGACGCCGGGCGGGAGCGGGCCGCGGCGCCAGGCCAGGACGGCGTGCACGGCTACGAAGCCGTGCACGTCCACGCCCACCCGAACTTCGTCACCGACCGGCTCGAGTGACGCTGCCCGGACGCGAGCCGCCCCCGGCATCCGACGACTCAGCCCCGGACGCAGGGCCCGACCGCGACGGTGACCCCGGCGTGGTCCGACCGGGGCAGGTCGAGCCGCCGCGCCCCGTCGCCGCACCACCCCGGACCGACCAGGACGTGGTCGATGCGCACCAGCAGCGGCCGCCACCGGCCCACCTGGGTCGGACCCGCCCACTCCGCCCGCATGGCGTCGACCAGGCCGCCACGCACGAGCGCGCGGTAGTCCGGGGCGCGGTCGGAGGAGTTGAGGTCCCCGGTCACCACCACCGGGGACCGCTCCGCCGCCGCCCGGTCGCGGATGCCCTCGACGATGCGCAGGTGCTCGTCCGGCGTCGCCTGGTAGCCCCCCGACGCGCCGGTGATCCACGGCCGGGGCACGTGCAGCGCGTACAGCACGAAGGGGCCGCCGCGTCCGGCGACCTCGACGCGCAGCCCGGGCAGGTCGCCGGTCCGGGGCGCCTCCAGCGGCAGCCGGCTGAACACCGCCACGTCCGGGCCGGCGGCGGTCTCGGCGCGGTACGGGTAGTGGGCCGCCAGGGGCGCGCGCAGGCCCGGCGCCATCTCCGAGATCACCAGGACGTCCGCGTCGGCGGCGACCAGCGCGCCCGCGGCGGTGGCCCGGCCGCGGACGTTGGCGCTCGCCACGGTGACCGCCCGGCCCGCCGCCACCGCTCCCGCGTCCTGCGGGGTCCACGGCAGTACGACGGCGACGACCCCGGCCAGGAGCGTCGACGCCGCGACCGCCGCCGCGACCCGCCGCGGGCGGACCAGGACGACCAGCGCCGCGGCGGCGAGCGGGACGAGCACCGGCATCAGGATCGCGACGCCGAGCGCCACCGCGCCGAGGCGGTCCCGCAGCAGGAACCAGCACCACGGCGCCACCAGCGCGAACCACGACCAGTACGGCCACGAGGCGCGTCCGGGAGCGGGCCGCTGCGGCGTGGCGGTCGACACTGCGGCGAGCCTACCGCGGAGGACCGGCGGACCCGCCCGTCCCGCGGCGGCGCGAACCCGGGTCAGCGGTGGTGCAGGTAGACGAGCACGGCGCTGACCCGGCGGTTGAGGTCGCGCTCCTCGCTCAGCCCCAGCTTGCTGAAGATCGCGTTGGTGTGCTTCTCGATCGCGCGCTCGGAGAGCACCAGCGCCGCGGCGATCGAGGCGTTGCTCTTGCCCTGCGCCATCTCGCCGAGCACCTGCAGCTCGCGCGGGGTCAGGGCGTCCAGCTCCGACGGCTTCTGGCGGTTCGCGGCCACCAGGCCCTCGACGACCGTCGGGTCGATCACCGAGCCGCCGTCGGCGACGCGGCGGATCGCCTCGGTCAGCTCGTCGCCGTCGGCCACGCGCTCCTTGAGCAGGTACCCGCGGCGGGCCGTGCCGTCGGCGAGCAGCGTGAGCGCGTAGCTCGCCTCGGCGTACTGGCTCAGCAGCAGCACGCCCATCCGCGGGTGCCGCGTGCGCAGGGCCGACGCGACGGC
The DNA here is from genome assembly GCA_036387155.1 of Pseudonocardia sp. Lineage (GTDB taxonomy): Bacteria > Actinomycetota > Actinomycetes > Mycobacteriales > Pseudonocardiaceae > Pseudonocardia. The sequence continues at coordinate 2,442 of DASVUG010000293.1, forward strand.
GATGCCCTCGTCGGTGTTCGTCGGCGGCATCCGGATGTCGGTGACGACGACGTCGGGGACCTGCGTCTCGATCAGCCCCCGCAGCGCCGGCAGGTCCGCGGCCGCGCCCACCAGCTCGAGGTCCGGGGCCGCCTCGACCAGGCGCACCAGGCCGTGCCGCAGCAGGGCGTTGTCCTCGGCCAGCACGACGCGGGTTCCCACGCGTGCAGCGTAGTGAGCGAGCCAAGCCGACCACGAGCGCCTGATCAGCGGTTCGTCGACGGAACCGGACACGGGTGTCGTCGCCGTCGACCGTCCGCCGATCACCGGCCGCTCCGCGGGCCGCCGCGCGCCGGGATACGGTCGCCGCCATGGGGAACGACGGCGGGGCGGCACGGCCCCGGGCGGCGGTGGTGCTGACGGGCAGCGAGCTCGTGACCGGCGTCATCGCCGACGCGAACGGGCCGTGGCTGGCCCAGGAGCTGACGCGCCTGGGCCTCGAGGTGGCGCAGCTGCTGGTCGTCGGCGACCGGCCCGAGGACCTCGCGGCGGCGCTGGAGCACGCGGCGCGGGGCTGCGCCCTGGTCGTCACCAGCGGCGGCCTCGGGCCGACGGCCGACGACCTCACCGCCGAGGTGGTCGCCGGGTTCGCCGGGGTCGAGCTGGAGTTCGACGCGGCGCTGCACGAGCGGATCGCCGCGATCGTCGCCGGGTTCCCGCGGCGCCACCAGGACACGGCGGCCCGGGACGCGGGCACGCGCAAGCAGGCCCTGGTGCCGCGCGGCGCCACCGTCCTCGAGCCGGTCGGGACCGCGCCCGGGCTGGTCGTACGCCCCGTGGGTGGGCCGCTCGTGGTGGTGCTGCCCGGGCCGCCGCGCGAGCTGACGGGCATGTGGCCCGCCGTCCTGGCCGCCGCCCCGGTCGCGGAGCTGCTGGCGGGCGTCCCACCGGCGGCGACGCGGCTGCTGCGCTACTACGGGCTCCCGGAGGCCGAGATCGCCGCGACGCTGCGGGCGCTCGAGGCGTCGTCCGACCTGTCCGGCGTCGAGATCACGACCTGCCTGCGCCACTCGGAGCTGGAGGTCGACCTCCGGGCCTACCCCGGCGCCGAGGAGCGGCTCGACGGGCTGGCCGACGCCCTCGCCGCCCGGCACGCGGACCGGCTGGTGAGCGCGGACGGCACCACCACCGACGAGCTGCTGGCCCGGGCGCTGCTCGACGCCGGGCTCGCCGTCGCCACCGCCGAGTCGTGCACGGGCGGGCTGCTCGCGGGGCGGCTGGTCGACCGGGCGGGCTCGTCGGCGTACGTGCTGGGCGGGATCGTGTCCTACAGCAACGCCGCGAAGACGGCGCTGCTCGGCGTGCCCGCCGCCCTGATCGACGAGCACGGGGCGGTGTCCGCGCCCGTCGCGCGGGCGATGGCCGACGGCGCCCGGGCGGCGCTGGGCGCGAGCGTGGGGATCGGCATCACCGGCGTCGCCGGGCCCGAGGGCGGCACCCCGGACAAGCCCGTCGGGCTGGTCCACCTGTGCGCCACCACCGACGCCGGGCGGGTCGTCGCCCGGGAGGTCCGGCTGCCCGGGTCCCGGGCCGACGTCCGCGACCGCGCGGTCGACGCCGGGATGCACCTGCTCCTGCGCGCCGCCACGGCGCCCTGACCCCGTCGGCCCGCCCCCGCCGGTCCCGGCGCGGGCGCCGGACGGCCGCTCACCGGTCCGGGTGACGGGCACGGCTCCGGGGCACGGTTCCGGGGCGCGGGTGTCGGGTACGCACGGCCTGCGAGCGTCTGTAGCGGGCACCCGCACCGACTCGGGAGGGGGAGCGGGGCGTGTCCGGTGAGCCGACGACGGGAGTGGCTCCCGGTGTGCCCCCCGGCCCGGCGCCCACCGCCGCCGGGCCCTACCGCTTCGGCGACGGCCTGGCCGTCGGCCCGGACCTGGAGGGCGCCGCGGAGGTCGCGCTCGCCCAGGCGCTGGCCCGCCTCGACGGCGCCGCCCCGGACGTCGTCTGCGTCTTCGTCGCTGCGGGGGTCCCCGCCCGCGCCGGCGCGGTGGAGGCCGCGGGCCGGCACGTGATGGACGCCTCCGGTGCGGCCACCACGATCGGCGTCACCGCGGCCGGCGTCTTCGGCGACGGGCGCGGCGTGGCCCACGGGTCCGCCGTCGCCGTGTGGGCCGCCGCGCTGCCCGGGGCCCGGCTGCGCTCGTTCCGGCTGCCGGCGGGGCGCCCCACCGTCGCGCCGGGCGCCCTGCCCGCCGTCGCGGGCGACGAGCGCGCCGGGATGCTGCTCGTCGACCCCCACACCTTCCCCGTCGCCGCCTTCCTGCCGGGCACCGGCGCGCTGCCGCTGGTCGGCGGGCTGGCCAGCGCCCGCGGCGGCCCCGGCTGCAACCGGCTGTTCGTCGACGGCGAGGTGCACGCGCACGGCGCGGTCGGGCTGCTGTTCGGCGGGGACGTGCGCGTGGACACGGTCGTCAGCCAGGGCTGCCGACCGACGGGCCCGGCGATGACCGTCACCCGGGCCGAGCGCAACGTCCTGCTCGAGCTGGCCGGCGCCCCCGCGCTGCAGCGGCTCGCCGAGGTCGTCGACGCCCTGCCCAAGGCCCGCCGCCGCGCCACCGCCCGCGCGCTGCGGCTCGGCGTCGTCGTCGACGAGTACGTCGAGGAGCACGTCCGCGGCGACTTCCTGGTCCGCGGCATCCTCGGCGCGGACGAGGCGACGGGCGCGGTGGCGGTGGGCGACGTCGTGGAGGTGGGCCGCACGGTCCGCTTCCAGATCCGCGACGCCGGCACCGCCGCCGAGGACCTGGCCGCGCTGCTCCCGCCGAGGGGCGACGCGAACAGGCCGCGCGGCGCGCTGATCTTCTCCGCCGCGCAGCGGCGCGCCCTGCTGGGCCGGGCGGACCAGGACGCGCGGACGGTGCGCGACCGGCTGGGCGGCGCGGCGGTCGGCGGCCTGCTCGGAGCCGGCGAGATCGGCCCCGTCGGGGGCCGCAACCACCTGCACGGCTCCAGCGCCGCCGTCCTCGCCTTCGGGTGACGGCGACGGTCGGGCTCAGCGCACCAGCCGGAAGAACGCGCGCAGCTCGTCGACGAAGATCTCCGGTTGCTCCAGCGACGCGAAGTGCCCGCCGACCGCCGGCTCCGACCAGTACCGCAGGTCGGTGAACCGGCCCTCCACCCAGGGCCGGGGCAGCCGGACCACCTCGTGCGGGAACTGGGTGACGCCCGTGGGCACCTCGACCGGGTCCATCCGGCGGCGCCGGTAGCTCTCCCAGTACAGCCGCACCGACGAGGCCCCGGTGGCCGGGAGCCAGTAGAGCATGACGTCGTCGAGGATCCGGTCGCGGCGGATCGCGTTGCCCGGGTCGCCGGCGCACTCCGACCAGTCCCAGATCTTGTCGACGATCCACGTGCACAGCGCGGCGGGGGAGTCGACGAGGCCGTAGCCGACGGTCTGCGGCCGGGACGCCTGCTGCTGGGCGTAGGCGGTGCCGCGCTTGCGGAACTTCTTCACCGCGTCCACCGCGGCGCGCTCGCTCCGGTCGAGCGGCCGGGCGTCCCCCTCGGGCCGCAGCGCCAGCGGCATCGTCAGGTGGATGCCGACCAGCGCCTCGGGCAGCGCCGAGCCCAGCGCGGCGGTGACCACCGACCCCCAGTCGCCGCCGTGCGCGCCGTAGCGGTCGTAGCCGAGCCGGTCCATCAGCTGCGCCCAGGCCACGGCGATCCGCTCGACCCCCCACCCCGCGACCGGCGGCTTCGCGCTGAACCCGTAGCCGGGCAGCGACGGGACCACCAGGTGGAAGGCGTCGGCCGGGTCCGGCGGGTCGGTCAGCGCGGCCACGACGTCGAGGAACTCCACGACCGACCCCGGCCAGCCGTGGGTCAGCAGCAGCGGCAGCGCGCCGGCGTGCCGGGAGCGGACGTGGAGGAAGTGGATGTCGACCGCGTCGTCCCCGCCGCCGTCGAGGGAGGTGCAGAACTGCGGCAGGGCGTTGAGCTCGGCCTCGCAGCGGCGCCAGTCGTAGCGGCGTCGCCAGTGCTCGCACAGGTCGCGCGCGTAGTCCAGCGGCACCCCCTGCGACCAGCCGCCGACCGTCGCGGGCTCCGGCCACCGGGTGCGGGCCAGGCGTTCCCGCAGGTCGATCAGGTCGTCCTCGGGCACCGCGACGCGGAAGGGGCGCACGGGCGCGATGGTAGGCGAGCGCCGGGCGCCGCCGCGCGGTCGTGCCGCCGGTACCGATTCGCACGACCGCCCGTCGAGCCTGCTCGGCCGGCTCGGCGGGTTGTGGCACGGTGACCCCGTGGCACGGATCCTGCCCGCCGGCGTGCGCCGGACGCTCGTCGCGTTCGCGACCTTCGCCGGCCTCCTGCTGAGCATGGCGCAGTCGTGCGACCCGAACTGCGGCCCGTCGTCCGGCTCGACGAGGACGACGGCGGCCGCGCCCAGGGCGACCGTGACGCCGGACCAGGGGTCCGGGGCGCGGTACTTCCAGGACCGCGCGCGGGGCGGCGACGGGAGCGGCGGTGCCCCGACGACCACCACGAGGACCCGCACCGCGACGTGCACGCCCGCCACCCGGACCACCACCAGGACCACCAGGACCACGCAGGACGACGGCGGTGGCAACGGCAGGCGGGGGACCGGCGGCAGCGCCTTCGACCAGGGCTACGACAAGGGCTACGAAGAGGGCTACGACGACGGGTACTCCGACGCCCGCCGCAAGGGCAGCGGCAAGGGCGAGCACGACGGGAACGGGAAGGGTCGGAGCGGGAACAACGGCAGCGCCTTCGACAACGGCTACGACCAGGGCTACGACGACGGGTACGACGACGGGTACGCCGCCGGCCGCCGCGGGGGCAGCGGTGAGCGCGACGACGGTTGACCGGTCCGCGGGGCGTAGGTTCCGGGCATGACCGCCACGTCGTCGACCGCCGGGTCCTTCGACCGCAAGCCCGTCGCGCTCATGGAGCGGATCACCGCGGACGGCTCGTCGCCGTGGCCGGTCGAGGCCGGGCGCTACCGGCTCGTCGCGGCGCGGGCGTGCCCGTGGGCCAACCGCGCGGTGATCGTGCGGCGGCTGCTGGGGCTGGAGGGCGCGATCTCCCTCGGCATGGCGGGCCCGCTGCACGACGAGCGGAGCTGGCGGTTCCACAACGACCCGGACGACCGGGACCCGGTGCTGGGCATCGAGTGGCTGCGCGAGGCGTACGAGAAGGCGCAGCCGGGCTACGACGACGGCGTGACCGTCCCGACGATGGTCGAGGTCGCGACCGGCAAGGCGGTCACGAACAACTTCCAGCAGCTCACGCTGGACCTCTCGACGCAGTGGCGGGCGTTCCACCGGCCCGGCGCGCCCGACCTGTACCCCGAGGCGCGGCGCGAGGAGATCGACGCGGTGATCGAACCGATCTTCCACGACGTCAACAACGGCGTGTACAAGTGCGGGTTCGCCACGGGGCAGCGCGCCTACGAGCGCGCCTACGAGGCCCTGTTCGCCCGGCTCGACGCCCTGTCGGAGCGGCTGGCGACGCGGCGGTACCTGGTCGGCGACACGATCACCGAGGCCGACGTCCGGCTGTGGGTGACCCTGGTCCGCTTCGACCCCGTCTACCACGGCCACTTCAAGTGCAACCGGCAGAAGCTGACCGAGCTGCCGGTCCTGTGGGCCTACGC